>NZ_ANAZ01000009.1:0-177481 GCF_000340985.1 Nocardiopsis valliformis DSM 45023 | reverse complement strand
CCGCCGCAACCGGACACTGTGCTCCTCACGCAACTGCGCGTCCTTCAAGGACTCCACCGGGCAGGAGGTGATCAGCTCCACCAGCTCCGGGCCAAGGCAGCCGGCCCACGCCGGGGCCGGTCCACTGACCAGCGGAACTCCCGCCGCGGCGAGAGCAGCCACCACCCGCACCGCCGCCACCGGTCCGCTGTGACGCCCCCACTCCACCCGCACCGCACGCAGATCACGCAGACCCGCCACATCCACATCAGTCACCGCACCGTCATCAGGCACCCGCCACCGCGTCCTACCACCAGCGGCCAACACCCACCGACCATCACGCGAGACCAACCGCCCCACCCCGGACTTCGACACCCGCGTGAACCCCATCGGATTCACCACCCGCTCATCCACACCAGGCACATCAGCCACGGACAGGCCGGCTAGGGGACCCGTTCCGTTCCCGGCCAGCGCACCGGGGCGCCCCAGTACTTCCCAGGGGCGTGCGGCAACCGCACCGCCCGTGCCGTCCGGCAGGGGTTCGGTCGGCCCGCGACGGCCTCCCACTACGGCGCGGGCGACCGACGCCAGCACGAGTGCGACCTCCACCGGGTCAGTGAAGGAGAGCGCGCATGACCAGCCCTGGTCCGGCAGTCGGCGCACCCTGGCCTCGAGAAGCCCCTGCCACTGGCCCAGACCGGGCGGCGTCGGAAACGGCGGATCGAAGTGCGGCACGGACGCCTTGACCACGATCACGACGTTCGCCGCCGACGGGAGCCCGTCAGCCAGGTGGACGGCGGTTCGCAGGTCGGCCGTGGTCGCCGCGACGACCAGCACATGGTCGAAGGGATCACCGCAGGGGTGTTCAGCGGCCTGACGAAGGTCGAGGACCTCGGTGCCGGGGCCGAGTCGGCGGCGGTCGAGTCCCTCGGCCGCCCGGGCACCGATGTGGGTGACCAGCAGACGTCCCGCGCCGCGGGAGCGAAGGACGTCCGACAGGGCCCCCTCCATCACGAAGCTGCCCGGGCGGGCACCGATGCGCCCCCGAACACCTGAGCGTCGGACACCCGGCCGCGGCTCTGCTCGCGCAGTTCGGCCACGGACTCGGCCACCGTGCCCAGCTGCTCGGCCAGATCGTCGGCCCGGCCGAACAGCTCGGCCCGGTTCTCCCCGGCGATCTCGGCGACCTCCCGCGCCTGCCGGTCGAGGCCGCGGCGCAGCTGCCTGATCTGGACCGCGGTACGCCGCACCTGGATCAGGAGGAGCAGTACCAGACCGCAGAGCGCGATCAGGGCGGTGACCTGCACGGCTGACCAGATGTCGATCAGCCCGTGGAAGAGCAGAAATCCGTGCACTCCGGACACGGTGAGCACCGAAAACGAGAACAAGAGGACCAGACGCCGCCGCAGAAATCGCAATTCCAACCCCATTCACGCGGAAATAATGATCGCCTCCGAAAGCCGACCCGCACGAAACGAGTGCCAGCGATCGGCTTGCGGACACAGTTCCACCGACCTTGCGCAAGCGAAGAGCCAGTACACCGCGTGTCTCGCGATGTTTACCAACTCCTGAAGCACATTCCAAGAATCGCGGCAGCTATGGGACAAGAATTCTCATAGGGACATATTTGGGACCCTCATGACACAGCAGAAGGGCCGCCCCACCCGGAAATCCCCTAGGGGGATTCGGGAGGAACGGCCCTGCTCCGGGCAGTCCGAGGAACTAGTCCTCCAGGTCGATCTGACGGGCGATGTCCGACTCGATCTCCGCCGAGATCGAGGCCAGGATCTCGTCCGGAACCGCGGAGTCCACGGTCAGGGCGATCAGCGCCTTGCCGCCCTCCTGGTCCCGGATGACCTGCATACCGGCGATGTTGACCTGGGCGTCGCCGAGGAGCGCGCCGACCTTGCCGACGATGCCCGGGCGGTCCTCGTAGGAGAGGAACACCATGTGCTCGTCGAGGCCGATCTCCATCGAGTAGTTGTTGATCTCCACCAGCTTCTCGAACTGGCGGGGCCCGGTCAGCGTGCCCGAGACCGACACGCGGGTGCCGTCGGCCAGCACACCGCGCACCGAGATGAGGTTGCGCCAGTCGGTGCTGTCGTCGCTGGTGACCAGGTTGACCTCGACCCCGCGCTCCTTGGCGAGCAGCGGCGCGTTCACGAAGGTCACGGTGTCCTCGACCACGTCGGTGAACACACCCTTGAGGGCGGCCAGCTCCAGGACCTTGACGTCGTGCTGGGCGATCTCGCCGCGCACCTCGACGTCGATCCGGGCGGCAAGCGCCCCGGCCAGCGAGGTGAACACGCGGCCGAGCTTCTCGGTGAGCGGCAGACCCGGCTTGATCTCCTCCGCGACCCCGGTGCCCTGCACGTTCACCGCGTCCGGAACGAACTCGCCCGACAGGGCCAGCTTCACCGAGCGGGCCACCTGCGTGCCCGCCTTCTCCTGCGCCTCCGCAGTGCTCGCACCCAGGTGCGGGGCCACGACGACGTTCTCGAACTCGAACAGCGGGCTGTCCGTGGTGGGCTCCTTGGCGAACACGTCGATGCCCGCACCGGCGACCCGGCCATCCTTGAGCGCGCGGTAGAGGGCGTCCTCGTCGAGGATGCCGCCGCGCGCGGCGTTGATGACGCGCACCGAGGGCTTGACCTTGCTCAGCGCCTCGTCACCGATCAGGCCCACCGTGTCCTTGTTCTTGGGCAGGTGGATGGTGATGAAGTCGCTGCGCTCGAGCAGGTCGTCCAGGGTGGTCATCTCCACGCCGATCTGGGCAGCGCGCGCGGGCTGCACGAAGGGGTCGTAGGCGATGACCTTGGTGCCAAAGGCCAGCAGGCGCTGGGCGACCAGGGCCCCGATCCGGCCGAGGCCGACCACGCCGACGACCTTCTCGTAGAGCTCCACACCCGTGTACTTGGACCGCTTCCACTCACCGTTGATGAGGGCGTTGTGCGCGGGGGCGGTGTTGCGCGCGCTGGCCAGGAGGAGGTTGATGGCCTGCTCGGCGGCGCTGATGATGTTGGAGGTCGGGGCGTTGACCACCAGGACACCGGCCTTAGTGGCAGCGTCCACGTCCACGTTGTCCAGGCCCACACCGGCGCGGGCGACGACCTGGAGGCGGTTGGCGGCGGCGACGGCCTCGGCGTCGAACTGGGTGGCGCTGCGCACGATCAGGGCGTCGACGTCCGCCAGGGCCGGAAGCAGCTGGGACCGGTCTGCACCGTCCACATGGCGCACTTCGAAGTCCTCTTCGAGAAGCGCGATTCCGGCGGGCGAGAGCTTTTCCGCGACGAGTACGACGGGTTTGGTCACAACGGTTCCTTTTCGGGTGGTGCGACCCGACCGCGCAGGTGGAGGCGCTGCCCGGATCGGGTGTGACGGCCGGTCCAAAGTCTACTAGCGGGGTAGGGAAGCCCGTCGGGCGGATGGGTACACCGCCGACGAAAGAAGAGTCACCCTCCCCCTCACACGCCACCGGGGCGGAGCACACGCCCCGCCCCGGTGGTTCCCACCAGCCTCAGCCAGTGGGGGTGTTCTTTTTCGTTCGTTCACCGGGGAGTCTGGGTTGTGGCAAGCACAGTGCAAGAGGAGTCAAGCCGTTAGCGAGGAACGAGCGTCAGGCGTAGACGACGATGCTGTGCCTGCTTGAACCCAAATCCCTCCGCAAAGGCGGAGAACACCGGAAGAACCGTCGCGCGCCAGCGCGTCCGTTGAGGGCGGTGGCGGGCGACGGGTGGGCCAAAGCGAAGCGGAGGCCCAAAAAGGTACTGCTACGCCTTCAGCCAGCTCATCAGCGGACGCAGTTCGGCGCCCACCTTCTCGATCTGCTCGCCCTGCTCGGCCTCGCGGCGCTTGGTGAAGGTCGGCTGCCCGTTGTCGAACTCGTCCATGAGCTCCTTGGCGTAGGAGCCGTCCTGGATCTCGCCGAGGATCTTGCGCATCTCCTCGCGGGTCTGCTCGGTGATCAGGCGCGGGCCGCGGGTGTAACCGCCGTACTCGGCGTTGTCCGAGACGGACCAGTTCATCTTGGAGATGCCGCCCTCGTACATGAGGTCGACGATCAGCTTGAGCTCGTGCAGGCACTCGAAGTAGGCGATCTCCGGCTGGTAGCCGGCCTCGACCAGGGTGGCGAAACCGGCCTTGACCAGCTCCTCGGTGCCACCGCACAGGACGGCCTGCTCGCCGAAGAGGTCGGTCTCGGTCTCCTCGGTGAAGGTGGTCTTGATGACGCCGGCCTTGGTGCCGCCGATGCCCTTGGCCCACGACAGGGCCAGGTCCCAGGCCTGCCCGCTGGCGTCCTTCTCGACCGCGACCAGGCAGGGCACGCCGCGCCCGGCCTCGTACTGGCGGCGGACCAGGTGGCCCGGGCCCTTGGGGGCGACCATGGCGACGTCGACGCCCTCGGGGGCCTTGATGAAGCCATAGCGGATGCTGAAGCCGTGCCCGAAGAAGAGGGCGTTTCCGGCCTCCAGGTTGGGCGCGATCTCCTGGGCGTACAGGTCGCGGTGGATGTGGTCGGGGACCAGGATCATGACCACGTCGGCCTCGCGGGTGGCCTCGGCGGGGGTGAGGACGCGCAGGCCCTCGTCCTCGGCCTTGGCGCGGCTCTTGGAGCCCTCGGCCAGGCCGATCCGGACGTCCACACCCGAGTCCCGCAGCGACAGCGCGTGCGCGTGGCCCTGGCTGCCGTAACCGATCACGGCGACCTTCTTGCTCTGGATGAGCGCGAGGTCGGCGGCGTCGTCGTAGTACATCTGTGCTGCCACTTGGGGTTACTCCTTGTTTCTTACGTTCTTTGGGGGCGGGGGGTGAGGCCGTCCGGCCGTGTCCGGACAGCCTCTCAGTTCGGGTTCGCCTCGGTGCCGTTTTTCGGCGGCACCTCGGGCGCCAGCGCCTCAGGCAGTGACGTCTAGGCGCTGACGCTGCGGTCAACCGCCCGCAGGGAGCGGTCGGTGATCGAACGGGGTCCCCGACCCAGGGCGACCAGCCCTGACTTCACCAGTTCCCGGATCCCGAAGGGTTCCAGGTTCTTGACCAGGGCATCGAGCTTCTCGGGGTCGCCGGTGGCCTCGATGACAACGACGTCCGGGCTGACGTCCACGACGTGCGCGCGGAAGAGCTCGGCCGTCTGAAGCACATGGGTGCGGCTCGACGCGTCGGCCTTGACCTTGACCAGGAGCAGCTCGCGCTGCACCGACGCGGTGGTGTCCATCTCCACGATCTTGACGACGTTGATCAGCTTGTTGAGCTGTTTGGTCACCTGCTCCAAGGGGTGGAGGTCGCAGTTGACCACGATCGTCATCCGGGACAGTCCGGTGTACTCAGTCGTGCTGACGCTGAGTGAATCGATATTGAATCCACGACGGGAGAAAAGGGCGGAGGCCCGGGCCAGGATGCCCGGGGTGTCCTCGACCAGAACGGAAAGCGTGTGACGGCTCATGGTGGTTCGGCCCTACTCCTAGTCCTGGTGTTCCCAGTTCGGCGCCATGTCGCGCGCGTACTGGATGTTGTCGTTGCTGACGCCGGGGCCGACCATGGGCCAGACCATGGCGTCGTGGTTCACGGTGAAGTCGACGACCACGGGTCGGTCGTTGATCGACATCGCCTTCTCGATGGTGGCGTCGATGTCCTCGGGGCGCTCGCACCGCAGGCCGACGCAGCCGTAGGCCTCGGAGAGGCGGACGAAGTCCGGGATGCGGACCTTCTCGTCCAGCGGCGAGGTCTGCAGGTCGGTGTTGGAGTAACGGCCCTCGTAGAACAGGGTCTGCCACTGGCGGACCATGCCCAGGTTGCCGTTGTTGACCACCGCGACCTTGATCGGGATGCCCTCGATCGCGCAGGTGGCCAGCTCTTGGTTGGTCATCTGGAAGCAGCCGTCGCCGTCCACGGACCAGACCACGCGGTCGGGGTCGCCGACCTTCGCGCCCAGGGCGGCGGGGACGGAGAAGCCCATGGTGCCCAGGCCGCCCGAGTTGACGAAGGCGCCGGGTCGCTCGTAGTCGATGAACTGCGCGGCCCACATCTGGTGCTGGCCCACGCCCGCGACGTAGGTGGCCTCGGGGCCGACGACCTGGCCCAGGCGCTGGATGACCGCCTGCGGTGACAGGGTGCCGTCGTCGGGGGCGTCGAAGCCCTTGGGGTAGGTGGTGCGCAGCTTGTTGAGCTTGTCCCACCAGGCCCCGTAGTCGCCCTGGCGGCCCTTCTCCTGGTCGGCGCGCACGGCCACGACCAGGTCGGCGAGGACCTCGCGGCAGTCGCCGACGATGGGCACGTCCGCGTGGCGGTTCTTGGAGATCTCGGCCGGGTCGATGTCGGCGTGCACGATCTTGGCGTCGGGAGCGAAGCTGTCCAGTCGGCCGGTGACGCGGTCGTCGAAGCGGGCGCCCAGGGCGACGATCAGGTCGGCCTGTTGGAGGGAGCCAACCGCGGCGACGTCGCCGTGCATGCCGGGCATGCCCACGTACAGCGGGTGGCTGTCGGGGAAGACACCGCGGGCCATCAGGGTGGTGACGACCGGGACACCGGTGAGTTCGGCAAGGACGCGCAGTTCGGCCGCGGCACCGGCGCGCAGGACGCCGCCGCCGACGTAGAGGACCGGACGCTTGGCGTCGGCGATCATCCGGGCGGCCTCGCGGACCTGCTTGCCGTGCGGCTTGGTGACCGGGCGGTAGCCGGGCAGGTCCAGGCGCTCGGGCCAGATGAAGTCGGCGTTGTTCTGGAGGGCGTCCTTGGAGATGTCGACGAGCACCGGGCCGGGGCGGCCGCTGGAGGCGATGTGGAAGGCCTCGGCGATGGTCCGGGGGATGTCGCGGACGTCCTTGACCAGGAAGTTGTGCTTGGTGATCGGCATCGTGATGCCGCAGATGTCGGCTTCCTGGAAGGCGTCGGTGCCGATCATCGGGGAGGCAACCTGCCCGGTGATGGCGACCATCGGGACCGAGTCCATGTGGGCGTCGGCCAGCGGCGTCACGAGGTTGGTGGCCCCGGGGCCGCTGGTGGCCATGCACACCCCCGGACGGCCGGTGGCATAGGCGTAGCCCTCCGCGGCGTGCCCGGCCCCCTGTTCGTGGCGCATGAGGATGTGGCGCACCTTGGCCGAGTCGTAGAGGGGGTCGTACGCGGGGAGGATGGCGCCGCCGGGAATCCCGAAGACAGTGTCAACGCCGACGTGCTCCAGCGACCTGATCAGCGATTGGGCGCCGGTCATCTGCTCGGTCATCTCAAGATCCTTCAGCGAGGGTCCAGAGCGGTACAGCGGCTCTGGGGATGGTGGTTTCCGGTTCTCGGCCCTGGTTCGGCAATAAAAAAACCCCCACCGCCCGGTGGCGGTTGAGGGGTGGCGCGCAGCAGAGAAAACTCAGTGGGCTGCGCGCCGACCAAGTACGAGAATCAGGGAGTTGTTCTGCACGCTCACAACATTGGCCGAAGGAGTGCTCACCCGTCAACCAGAACTTAATAATGTCTCACTATGTGAGACAGAAATTTCAACATGCGGCCAGACAGCCCGAATGGCAGCCACTCTGGCCTGCGAAAACAACAAAAAGACCCCCGCCACGTGTAACGCAGAACACGTTGCAGGGATCCGACGCTTCGATCGTAAGCCGGACTTAACACCCCATCCCGGCCCGGGGCCAGGCTTAGGCCTCGAAAAGGTCCTCCGCCTTCTCCACCCTCACGGCCCGCCGCACCCAGGTGTCCAGCAGATCCAGGTCGGTGGTCGCCCCGATCCGTTCGCGGACACCCTCCGAGACAGGGATCCCACGCTCCTCGAGGACCCCCAGGATGGCCTCGGTCCGGCCCTCCTCCCTGCCCTCACGGTAGGGACGCCTCATCGTTTCGCTCTTGTACTCGTAGTCCTTCAGGATCATGAACTTCTCCAATGCTCCAGGAGCCGTGGCCTCCAGGGCCGCGAGCACATAGTCAGAATACAGCGGGGTGGACGAGGCATCGAGGCTCTTCAGGGCTTCGAGCAGGGCGTTCAGCGCGGCCCCGTCCTCGGTCGGATTGTTGGCCATGGCCAGGACGGTCAACACCGGTCGGGCTACCGCCACCTCCAGGTCAGTGACCGGGGTGAGGGTGTCCAGCGCGAGAACCAGGGGGCGGACCTCACCGCACCCCAGGTCGATCGGCTCGGAGAACCGGCCGGCCAACTTCGACGTGGGTGCGAGCACCAGGAGTACCACCGGGCATTCCAGCCGCAACCGGGTGTTGGCCACGTACGCGGGCCATCGGTAGTACTTGCGGGGGTCCGGCTTGTTGTGGGGCTCGACAATGATCCCCAGAACCGAAACCGGGCCGTCCGTCTTCTCGTGTGGGTAGGGCGGCCGTTCACAGACCACCACCGAATCCGAGGTCAGTTGGGTCAATGCTGTGCTCGTGGCTTCGGCCGAGTCGCATCGGACACGGGTGTACTCCGGCAGCGGTTTACCGGTGATCTCCTTGAGGAGTTCGACCACCGACCCGGGATCGTTGCGGATCAGGTCGAGGGGGAACTCGTGCTGATGAGAGGGCATGCCGGAAAAGTAGCGAGTTTCTCCGTGTCTTCGCAGGCGAACACCGCTATGACCACATTGGCCCCGGTTCAGGATCCGAGTTCGGCGGCCACCTCGGCGGCCGCCCTGCGGCCGCTGGCCAGGGCCCCGCTGAGATCACCGTTCTCGGGGAAGCCCGCGGTCTCCGTACCGGCCCAGTGGATCCGGCCGACCGGGCTCCGCAGCACCGGGCCGTACTCGGTCAGGAACCCCGGCGGCATCGGAGACCGGTAGAAGCCGCTGTAGGCCCCGTCGTCGGAGACCGACTGCGCCACCGCCAGCGGTTTGGCCCCCAGAGGCCCCAGGGCACGGGCCACGTTCTCCAGCAGCAGTCCCCGGTGCCGTGCCCGGTCTTCCACCGAAACCTGGTCAGCGCCGAGGGGCGCGTACTCACCGAAGGTGTAGGTGTGTGTCAGGAGGCGGCCGTGAGAGGAGTCCGAAGGGCTGTGGTCGATACTCCACGCGGGGATCCCGTCATCGAAGAAGACCTGTCCGGACCGCCCGAAGTTGCGCCAGAACGGCCGCCAGTAGACCAGCTCCGTCTGGACCACGCCCGCCCTTGGCCACTGCCTCTGCATGCTCCGCCGCCGTTCCGACAGCCGGGGGACGAACTCCACCCGGTCCGCATCGGCGGGGGAGAGGGCCAGCACGACCCGCTCCGCAGCGTACGTACCCCAGTCCCCGTGGACCCGCACCCCCGACTCGTCCTGCTCGACCAGGTCGACGTGGTGCCCGACGCGCACGTCCGCCAGCGCCGCCAGCCGGCGCACCAGGAGACGGGCGTCCAGGCCGAGCCCCTCCTCCTCGGCGGCCGGATCGCGGCCCACGTGCGCGATCAGCCAGAGCAGGCTCACCCGCCCCGTGGGCAGGCCGGCCTCCAGCGTGAGGTGCTCTTCCAACAGGTCGAGCACCTCGGAGTCCGGGGCGTACTCCCGGAGCCAGGAATAGGCCGTCTGCGCGTCGAGGTGCCCGGCCTTCGCGGAGAGCCACGGACTCCCGAAGTCGACGCCCTCTCCGAGCCGGCCGAACCTGTCCAGCAGCCATTCGCCGCCGAACCGACTCCACCAGGGGAGCGACAGGGGCAGGTTGTCCCGACTGGCCGAGACCTCGCCGTCCTCACCGACCCTCAGGTCCTCCAGATCCTGCCGGTGAGCCAGCCTCTCGACGGGAACCTCCAGTTTCCCCGCCAGTTCCAGGAGGTCGCGCTCGTCCGCCCGGATGAACATGGGGGCCGGTGAGAGGCCCTCCAGCTCCGCCCTGGGCATGGCGTCCGCGCGACCGCCGGGGCTGCGGGCCCCGTCCAGCACCACGACCGGGCCCGCACCCCGCGCGCGCAACTCCTCGGCCGCTGACAGCCCCGCGAGCCCCGCGCCGACCACGATGACCTTCGTCCACTCCACCAGCGTCCCCCCGAACACCAGACACACTCGAAGTCCCAACGCCCCCTGCGCGGGAGAAGTTCCGACGGAGAACTCCCTACCCGGTCGTCACAGGTTGGCTCCGGCCTCGCCGCCCACCAGGGACTCCACGCCGCTGGCGGGCATGGGGCGGGCGACCAGGAAGCCCTGGCCGTGGTCGCAGCCCATCACGCGCAGCTGTTCCAGCTGCTCGGGGCGTTCGATGCCCTCGGCCACCACCTGGACGCCCAGGTCGCGGCCGAGCTGGATGATGGTGTGCGTGAGCAGCGTGACCGTGTCGTCGCGTCCCAGGTCGGCGATGAACGACGGGTCGATCTTGATGGCGTCCACGCTCAGCTCGCGCAGGTGCGCCAGGGACGCGTAGCCCATGCCGTAGTCGTCGATGGCCAGGCGCACGCCCAGCTCGCGCAGCTCGCCCAGGCGCGCCACAGCGTCGCCCTGGTCGTCGAGCAGGACCTCCTCGTCCACCTCGAGGGTGAGGACCTCGGCGGGCAGGCCGGTCGCGGCCAGGACGCTCTCGATCGTGCGAACGAACCTCGGGGACAGCACCTGCTTCACGGACAGGTTCACCGAGAGGCCGATGTCCCAGTCCGAGAGCCGCCACACGGCGACCTTCTCGCAGGCCTCGCGGAGGATCCACTCCCCCAGCGGCACGATCAGGCCCGACTCCTCGGCGGCGCCCAGGAAGGCGCCCGGGCCCACCTCCTCGCCGTCGCGGTCCCAGCGCACCAGCGCCTCCACCGCAGTCACCTGGGAGGTGCCCAGGTCCACCACCGGCTGGTACTCCAGGTAGAACTCACCGCCCGCCAGCGCCTCGCGCAGCCGGATCTGGAGTTCCAGGCGAGACACGACCATGTCGTGCATGTGGGCGGCGTAGACCTCCACGTGTCCGGCACCGCGCTCCTTGGCCCTGGTCATCGCCACGTCGGCGTTGCGCAGCAGCTCACCGCTGTCCGTCGCCGCGTCCGCGAAGGCCACACCGATGCTCGCGGTCAGCACGATGTCCCGGTCAGCCACCTGGAAGGGTTCGGAGGCGATCACCCGGCCCAGCCGTTCGGCCAGGTCCACCACCCGCTGCGCCTTGGGCACGTTCTCCACCAGCACCGCGAACTCGTCCCCGCCCCAACGCGCCAGGGTGGCGTTGGCGCCCAGCTCGCCGCGCAGGCGCCGGGCGGCCTGTCCCAGCATGTGGTCGCCGCGCACATGCCCGGCGGAGTCGTTGACCGCGGTGAACCCGTCCAGGTCCAGGAAGATCACCGCCACGTCCCCCGAGGGGTCGTCGCTGATCGCCCGGTGCGCGAGCACGTCGCTGGCCCGCTCCTCCAGGTAGGCGCGGTTGGGCAGGCCGGTGACCCCGTCGTGGAAGGTCAGGTGCTCGACCTCGTCCTGGAGCGCGACCTGGGCACTGATGTCGCTGGTCGTGACCAGCAAGCGGTCGGGCTCGCCCGGCTGCTCGTACAGGGAGATGGTCGAGGAGGTGTGCCGCCAGGTGCCGTCCGCGGCGCGCACCCGCAGCCGCAGGTGCACGCCCTGGCTGGAGCGTTCGGTGAACAGGTCCGTGACGGCCTTGGTGCGGCTCAGGTCCTCGGGGTGGATGAGCGTGCTGACCGGGGCGGCCAGGACGTCGTCCAGTCGGTATCCGAAGGCCTCGGCCGTGCCCGGGCTCATGTAGAAGACACCGCCGTCGCGGTCCAGCACCAGGATGACGTCGCCGCTGTTGCGGGCCAGCTCGTTGAAGTGCCCCTCACGGTTGCGCACCATGCGGGCGAGCGTGGAGGTCTCCTCCAGCATCCCCACCACGCGCAACAGCAGGACCAGTACCGCGGTGCCCGCTGCCAGCGGCAGTACCGGGGCGACGCCGGGCAGGCGCAGCGCCGCCGCGGTGAGCACGACCGTGGCCAGGAAGACCGAGGCCACCGCCGCGATCTCCGGGGCGAAGCGGTACAGCCCGCGGCCGGTGATCCGGCGCGGGGCGGCGCCCGGCCGGTGCTCCAGCAGCCACGGCAGCGCTCCGAGCAGCGCGAAGCCCAGGAAGCGCACGGGCTGCTCGATCCCGCCCGCCACTGGCGGCCCGGTCAGGCGGGTCACCGCGCCGACCATGTCCGAGGCGGCGATAACGATGAGCGCGCCGATCGCCACCAACACCGCGCGCCTGGTGCTGTGCGGCGACATGAACACCAGTGGGATGAGCAGGCACAGCACCACGATGTCGGCGACCGGGTAGACCAGCGCAAAGCCGAGGAACCCGGCCCCCTCGCCCAGTTCCTCATAGAGCGGGGAGAACAGCAGGATCCACACGACCGCGAAGACCGCGGCAGCGCACACGTAGCTGTCGGTGATGTGCCGTACGGCGGTGCGCAGCCCGCCCGGCCAGGGTGCGAACTTGGTGAAGCCGATCACGAAGAGTGGCAGCGCGGCCAGCGCAAAGAGGTCACCCAGGGTGAGCGAGAGAACCGAGGCTCCGCTGAACGTCCGGGTGACGGCGTGAGTGAGACCACCCAAGCACCAGGCCAGCGAGGCCAGTCCGAGGAAGCGCAGGGCCGCGGGGCCGTCGGCCCCGTCCACGTGGGCGGCCCGGTCCGCGCCGGTCCGGGCCCAGCGTCGCGAGGCGAGGAGCAGGGACGTGCCCGCCACCCCGGCGGCCACCGCGGTGGGCCACTGCCCTAGCGAGGCGGCCAGCGTGGACTCCCCTGCCGGGATCAGGGTCCCCAGGAGGTAGAGCAGGAAAAGCGCGCCCAACCCGAACAGCCACAAACGGCGTGCCCTGGTGCCCATCACCAGCCTCCCAGCAGGGGTGTCGCGACCCGAGGGCGTGTTCGGTGGGTGCTGCCCGTCCGCGAGCGGAACAGAAGACCGCGCCGGAGGCGTCCGTTGAGGGGGGTGGCGGGCGACGGGTGGGCCGGTGGTGCCGGCGCAAGGCCGACGAAGGAGTGCCCCTGCTGTGCCCTGCCAGGCAAGCTCCGCAGTGTCGCACAGCGGGGGCCCGCCCCGGTTTGGCTGTCGACTGAGAGATGCACAGCGAAAGTGCCACCGGGGCGACGCGCAGCAGGGTCAGTGCTCGCCGAACACGCCCTGGCGGCCCTCGACCGCCGTCGCGCTCTCTCCTCGAACATGGAGCACCCACCTCGTGATCACTCGAATCAGGACGCGGCGCGGATGCCGCACCGCGAGTCGCCGCCCAGGATCTTCGCGGGACTGGGACAAACGGCGGCGGGGGTGACCCGGCGTACCGCGTGCACCCCCGTGCGTGGACACCCTACGCAACCAAGGTCACACAGCGATTGAGACCCGGACGAGAGATGACGACAGGATCATCACTCTGAGTAGCCAAATCCTGTTGGTGTCCACCCCTGCCGCGCTCGTCCCAGCGGTTCCCGTCCCGACAAAGGGTGGCGGCACCGCGGGTCCCCCTCAGTCCCCACGGCGCCGCACCAAACATAGGAGAACCCGGGTAAGCAGCGGATCAGCTGCCCACGGGCTCCGGAACCGGCTCTAGCTGCTCAGCTTCTCCAGGATGAGCTCGCGGGCGCGGCCCGCGTCGGCCTGACCGCGGGTGGCCTTCATGATGGCGCCGACCAAGGCACCGGCCGCGGCCACCTTGCCGCCGCGCACCTTGTCCGCGGCGTCGGGGTTGTTCGCGATGGCCTCGTCGACCGCGGCACCCAGGGCGCCGTCGTCGCTGACGACCTTCAGGCCGCGGGCCTCCACAACGGCGTCGGGCTCGCCCTCACCCGCGAGGACGCCCTCCACCACCTGGCGGGCCAGCTTGTTGGTGAGCGTGCCCTCGGCGACCAGCGCGATCACACGGGCCACCTGCGCCGGGGTGATGGGCAGGGAGGACAGCTCCACCTCCTGCTCGGTGGCGCGGCGGGAGAGCTCGTTCAACCACAGCTTGCGGGCCTCCGCCGAGGGGGCGCCCTCGACGACGGTCGCCTCGACCAGGCCGATGGCGTCGGCGTTGACTAGGTCGCGCAGCTCGGTGTCGGAGAGGTTCCACTCGGCCGTGACCCGGGCGCGCTGGGCGGCGGGCAGCTCGGGCAGGGTGGCGCGCAGCTCCTCGATCCACTCCGCGGACGGGGCGACCGGGACGAGGTCGGGGTCCGGGAAGTAGCGGTAGTCCTGCGCCTCTTCCTTGGAGCGGCCCGACGTGCTGCGGCCCAGGTGCTCCTGGAAGTGGCGGGTCTCCTGCACGACCCGCTCCCCGGCGTCCAGGACACCGGCCTGGCGCTCGATCTCCGAGCGCACGGCGCGCTCGACGGAGCGCAGGGAGTTGACGTTCTTGGTCTCGCTACGGGTGCCCCACTCGCCAGCGCCGCGCTCGTTGATGGAGACGTTCACGTCGCAGCGCATGGAGCCCTCCTCCATCCGCACGTCGGAGATACCCAGCGAGCGGACGAGGTCGCGCAGCTCGGCGGCGTAGGCGCGGGCGACCAGCGGGGCGAGGGAGTCGGTGCCGGTGATCGGCTTGGTGACGATCTCCAGCAGCGGGATGCCCGCGCGGTTGTAGTCGACGTTGGAGTGGCTGGCGCCGTGGATCCGGCCAGTGGAGCCGCCGACGTGGGAGGACTTGCCGGTGTCCTCCTCCATGTGGACGCGCTCGATCTCCACCCGGAACTCGCGCGGACCCTCGGGGGTGTCCACGGTGACGTTGAGGTAGCCGTCCACGCAGATCGGCTCGTCGTACTGCGAGATCTGGTAGTTCTTCGGCATGTCCGGGTAGAAGTAGTTCTTCCGGGCGAACCGGCCCCAGGGGGCGATGGAGCAGTTGAGCGCCAAGCCCAGCCGGATCGCGCCTTCGACCGCCTTCTCGTTCACCACCGGGAGCGAGCCCGGGAACGCCAGGCAGACCGGGCACACCTGGGTGTTGGGGTCGGCGCCGAAGGCGGTGGGGCAGGGGCAGAACATCTTCGAGGCGGTGCCCAGTTCGATGTGGGTCTCCAGGCCAAGCACCGGCTCGTACTTGTCCAGCGCCTGCTCAAAGCTAGGAGTTACCGCGTGGGCCATCGCCGCAAACCCGTTTCCGTAGAGGACATACCTTCCAGGTCAGCCTACCGAGGCTCAGAGGCCCGGTGACCCCCTTCCCCGATGTGGCGCAACCAACGGCCCCGATACGGCGCGGTTGACGGATGTCACGGCAAGCACACGATTGGGCCGCTGTAGAGGCGATCTCCCTCGGTAACGGGTGCCGGACCGTTAGTCTTGACAACCCAGGAACACGATTTCGCCAGTTGGGGCACCGCGCCCTTTTCACCCTTCGCACGGGAGCGCCTGAGCATGTCCGGCATCTTGCGTCGGTGCGCCGCGCTGCTTTCCGCCTCCGCACTGATCAGCACCCTGGTCGCCGTTCCAGCGGCGGCCGATGATTTCTCACGCGTGGACCGAGACCCGGTCGCGGGTCTTCCCGTCGTACTCTCCGACGGCGCCGAGGCCGACACCGCGCTGTTCAGCCTCCGCGTGGCCGACGAAGACTCGGTGCGCGCCTACGCGCTGCTCGCGGACGAGGAGGTGCGCCCGCGCACCGCCTACGTGGAGTCAGCGTGGGCGGACCGTGCGGAGTGGACCGAAACCGTCCGAGCCCCCGCGCCCGCGGACCGGGCCAGCTGGATCGTGAGCAATTCCTACCCGAACCTGACCCTCCCGGCTCTGGGGCTGGCCTCCGGCGTGCTGTACCTGGAGGAGGAGCATGCCATCGCGGCGACCCAGGCCGCCCTGTGGAACGTGCTGGACGGGGCCGAGCTGGACCCGGACGCCAACCACCAGGACGTCGTCACCGTGTACACGCACCTGGTCGAGGGCAGCAACGGCGCGGAGGGCGGCACGACCGCCCGTTCCGTGGAGCTCTCCCCCCACCACATCGAGGCGGTCTCCCCAGAGGAGCCGCTGGGCCCGCTGACGGTCTCCAGCGCGAGTGAGGACCCGGTGCGCCTCTCGCTGCGCGGCGCCCCGGCGTCGTGGCTGGTGGACGCCGGAGGCGAGGAGGTCTCGCAGGCCCACGACGGCGACGAGGTCTACCTGGCCGTGGACCCGTCGGTCCCGGCCGGGGTGGCCACCCTGCACGTGCGCGGCAACCAGGTCCCCCTGGAGGAGGGCCGCCTGTTCATCGGCCGGGAGGGTGTGCGGACGCAGCCGCTGATCACCGCCGAGCCGGGTTCGGCGACGAGTTCGACCACCGCGACGTTCACCTGGAACCGCGAGGAGCCGGAGGAGCAGGCCGCGGCGGTCGAGACCGAGGAGCCGGTGGAGTCCGAGAACTCCGAGGAGTCCGAGACCCGGGAGCTACCCCCAGCCGAACCCCTGGTCGAGGAGGCCGAGACCCCGGAGACGGAGGCCCCGGACGCCGAGGGCGGGCTGGCACTCACCGGCACCTGGCTGTCCGGACTGCTGGTCATCGCGGGGGCGCTGGTCGTGTCCGGCCTGCTCATCCTGGTTCTGGGTCGTCAACGGCGCGACTGAGGCCCTGCTGAGGCGCCGCCGCTGAGAAGCCTCCGAGAATCACCCGGAAAGCAGCTGGGAACAGCGGAAACACCCTTTACTGAAACCCGGTTCCATAACACCCGGCCATAATGCGGATCCGCCTTGCGCTGTTTTGTTCTGGCCCGTAACACGTCATATTTTTCGCGAACCGGGTTGGAAGTGGTGAATGGGATCGCTAGTATCAGCCGGGCGGTCGGCTTTCCCACGACGCACGCGGCCCGCTCCCGCGCCTGCGAGCCCCAACCGGAAAGACCACGCCCGTCCCCGACCTGTCACAGAGTCCCTGCTCCGACTCGATGACACTCGAACCGGGCGACCCCGCGACGCGCCTCTCCCTATCCACTGAGGGCGTCCACCACGTGGCGACCGCATCCGCCGTTCACGGCTTCCCATCGACCTGGGCGGATTCCATCCGGTTACCCCTAGAAGACACCGGGACACAACTTGAGTAACTTCTCCTTCCCCCGTTCCGTCGGGCGCGCTGGCCTCGCCGCCTCCGCCGCGGCGTTCCTCGCCCTCGGCCTGGCCGCCCCCGCGGCCGCCGATGAGGTCGAGACCTACGAGGGCTCCACCGTCGGCCAGTACACCGGGAACGCCGAAAGCGGCCCCGATATCTACATGACCGGCGACTCCTCCGCGCCCGCGAGCTTGTTCAACCTCAAGCTGAAGGACCAGGACACGGTCCTCACCGCCTACTGCATCGACTTCCGCACCAACATCCGGCGCAACGCCTGGTACAAGGAAGACGACTGGGCCAACTACCCGGGCAAGGGCGACTTCGCCCAGCCGGGCAAGGTCCACTGGATCCTGCAGCACTCCTACCCGAACGTCGACGCCGCCGCGCTGGGCGCTGAGGCCGGGGTGGACGGCCTCAGCAACGAGGACGCCCTGTCGGGCACCCAGGCCGCCATCTGGCACTTCAGCAACGACATGGAGCTGGACCTCGACGACAGCAGGAACAGCGACGCCGTCAAGGCCGTCTACACCTATCTGACCGAGAGCGCCGTCGAGCTCCCCCAGACCGACGAGCCCAAGGCCGCGCTGAGCATCACCCCGGACGAGGCCGCCAGCGGCCAGGCGGGCGAAATCGTCGGTGAGTTCCTCATCGAGACCAACGCCGCTGAGATTCCGGTCAGCCTGGAAGCCCCCGATGGTGTCGAGCTGGTCGACATCGAGACCGGTGAGGCCGTCGAGAGCGTCAGCAACGGCGACAAGGTCGGCTTCGGTGTTCCCGCCGACGCCGCCGAGGGTGAGGCCTCCTTCACACTGGAGGCCACCTCCAGGGTCGAGACCGGACGTCTGTTCCAGGGCAAGGACCCGAACAAGCCCACCCAGACGCTGATCACCGCCGAGGGCGGCCAGACCAAGGTCTCCGCTTCGGCCAGCGGTTCCTGGACCGAGGGCGAGCCCGAGCCCAGCCCGTCCCCTTCGCCCAGCCCGACCCCGAGCGACAAGCCCACGGAGCCGGGTGACAAGCCGACCGAGCCGGGCGACAAGCCCACCGCGCCGGACGACAAGCCGGCCCCGCCCGCGGACGACCAGCCGACCCTGCCGGTGACCGGTGGCGCGCTCGCCGGCCTGGTCGCGGCCGGTGTGGCCGCCCTGGGTGCCGGTGGCGGTGCCCTCTACCTGAGCCGCAAGCGCAAGGCGGCCGCCGGTGAGGAGACGGACGCCTAAGGGTTGACCCCCGGCTCCGGCTCCCCGCACCGCGAAAGCGCTGCCAGGGTTCTGCAAGACGAGTCAAGCCGCTAGCGAGGAACGAGCGTCAGGCGCCGACGAGGATGAAGAATCCCTGGCTTCTCCAAGCGCTTGAGCACCGAGCGAAGCGAAGCGGAGCTCAAAAGCAGCACCGCGGGTAGCACACGAGGGCCCGTCCCGGTGAGAGATCACCGGGACGGGCCCTTCGTCTTCACTCACAAACCCGCAGCTCAGTGGACATACCAGGAGTTTTCTTCCAGGGCGGCTTGGAGGTGACCCCACACATCGCTAATATCGGACAGGCACAAACCATTACTGCTGTGCCACCGGACTCATTCAAGGTCCGAAGCCGCTCCGGCCCCTCCCGGGTGCGTCCTCCTCTTTTTTTCTTCTCGCCGCCGTACGCCCCCTTGGGGCCGTGTGGCACAGCACCTCATGACAGGACACGACGTGAAGCACTCCCCCAACCTCCGGACCGCCGGTCGCGCGGGTCTCGCGGTCTCCGCCGCGGCGCTGCTGACCTTCGGCCTGGCAGCTCCGGCCGCCGCTGACACCGTGGGTACCTACGAGGGCTCCGTGCGGGCTCAGTACGTGGGCAACCACGAGACCGGCGAGACCGTGACCATGAGCGCGGGCACGATCGGCACCAACCTCTTCAGGCTCCAGCTTGAGGACGGCAGCGAGCTCATCACGTACTGCATCGACATCGAGACGGGTATCCGCTCGAGCGCCTGGTACAAGGAAGACGACTGGGCCAACTACCCGGGCAAGGGCGACTTCGCCGAACCCGGCAAGGTCCACTGGATCCTGCAGAACGGTTACCCGAGCAAGGGCGCCGACGAGTTCAACTCCCTTCCCGGTGCCAACCGGGTCGAAGGCAAGCACGCCCTGGCCGCCACCCAGGCCGCCATCTGGCACTACAGCAACGGCGCCACCCTCACCCGCGGTCACGCCAACGTGAAGGCGATCTACAACCACCTGATCGAGAACGCCGAGGAGCTGGCCAACGAGCCCGCGCCGACCCTGAGCGTCACCCCGGACAGCGCCACCGGCCAGGCCGGTGACACCGTGGGCGAGTTCCAGATCTCGACCAACGCCGCTGAGGTGCCGATCTCCCTGGACGCCCCCGAGGGTGTCGAGCTGGTCGACATCTCCACCGGTGAGCCGGTCGGCGAGTCCCTGAGCGACGGCGACAAGGTCGGATTCTCCGTGCCCGACGACGCCGACGCGGGCGAGGCCTCCTTCAGCCTGGAGACCACCGCCACCGTCCAGCAGGGCCGCCTGTTCAAGGGCGAGAGCGCGCACAAGGCGACCCAGACCCTGATCACCGCCAAGGACAGCGACGTCTCCGTCAAGGCCTCCGCCTCCGTCGAGTGGTCCAAGGCCGACGAGCCCGAGCCGAAGCCGACCCCGGAGCCCGAGCCCAGCCCGTCCCCGTCGCCCACCCCGACCGACGAGCCGGACCCGAAGCCGACCCCGACCGGCGAGCCCAGCAAGCCGGCGGAGGACGACAAGCCTGCCCCCGGCACGAAGGACGACGAGCCCACGCTGCCCGTGACCGGTGGCGCGCTGCTCGGTCTCGTGGCCGCCGGTGTGGCCGCCCTGGGTGCCGGTGGCGGTGCCCTCTACCTGAGCCGCAAGCGCAAGAGCGGTGCCAACGGCACTGACCTGGGCGCCTAGGACTCAGCGAACGCGAAGGGCCGGTCCGACTGACCGCCCTGTTCGAAGGGGCCCGTCCCGCGAGTGATTCGCGGGGCGGGCCCTTTGTCATGCGAACAGCAACAAAAGTCCTTTTTTCGACACAGCACGTCCCTTAGGCCGAGCGGTTTACACCCGGCATGCCGAATGGCTGATGTCGGCCAGATCTAAAAACTTCCGTTGTGTTACGTGACTCCCTGTGAAAACCTCGCCCAACGGCAGCAGAGCACTCACGCCGTGCATTCCACAGCATTCCTGGCACTCGCTTCGCACCGGGCGACCGCTGCCACCGGGTGGAACACCTCAGGAAGAGAAGTGACACACTTGTCCCTCCGCAAACCCTCCGGGCGTGTGCCCCTCGCCGCCACGACCTCAGCGCTGCTCGTGTTCGGGCTGGCGGCCCCAGCCGCCGCGGAACCCGCGCCCTACCAGGGTTCGGTTCGCGGGCAGTACACGGGCGTCGCCGAACACGGCCACTCGGTCACCATGCAGGGTGAACCCTTCACCACCACGGCCACGTTCAACGTGCACCTGGACGACAGCGACCAGATCCTCACCACCTACTGCATCGACTTCCGCACCGGACTGGTCGAGGACGCCTGGTACCGCGAGGACCAGTGGGAGAGCTATCCCGGCCAGGGCGACTTCGCCGAACCCGGCAAGGTGCACTGGATCCTGAAGAACTCCTATCCGGTGGTCGACGTCGCGGACCTGGAAGAGGAAGCCGAAATGGCGCGCCTCACCGAGTCCGAGGCACTCACCGCGACCCAGGCCGCCATCTGGCACTTCAGCAACGAGCTGGACCTGGAAAGGGTGGAGCAGAGCCCCGAACTCACCGACAACGTCAACGGCGGCAACGTCACCCACCTGTACAACCACCTGATCGACAACGCCGAGGACCTGCCCAACGAGCCGGGTTCCGCGCTCACCGTCAGCCCGGGTCAGGGTTCGGGACTGGCCGGGGAGGACATCGGCGAGTTCACCGTCGAGACCAGCGCCGAGAGCATCCCGGTGCGGCTGAACGCCCCCGACGGGGTGGAGCTGGTCGACGCCGGGAACGGCGAGGCCGTGGACGAGGTCAGCAGCGGGGACACCGTCGCCTTCTCCGTGCCCGCGGACGCCGAGGCGGGCGAGGCCACCCTCGTCCTGGAGGCCAACGCGGCCGTGGAGACCGGCCGCCTGTTCAAGGGCGAGGACGGCGACAACCCGACGCAGACGCTCATCACAGCGCAGGACAGCGAGATCGTCGTGTCCGAGGTCGCCACGGTGGCCTGGGACTCCGCGGGCGGCACCCCGCCCGTGGTGGAGTCCACCGAGGAGCCCAGCCCGTCCCCCGTGGCGGACGAGGCTGCGGCGCCCGACCAGGGCGGACTGGCGATCACCGGTAACGCCGTGATCGCGCTGGTCGTGGCCGCGCTCGTCGCGATCGCCAGTGGTGGCGCCGCCCTCTTCCTGGCCCGCCGCCGCAAGGCCGCTGCCCCCGAATAGGAGGCCCGGCTCAGCGGCCCGACACAAACGGACGCCCTCCGCTCCCGAACCGGGAACGGAGGGCGTGACGTCTGCTTCGTACTACACGACCGCGTACGGGCTGCGGGCGATCAACGACCCGTGCCGCTCGGTCAGGGCGCGCTCGACGGCGGCCGCGACCCGGTAGGTGCGGTCGTCGGCCAGCGGCGGGGCCATAATCTGGAAGCCGACCGGCAGGTCGTCCTCCGGGGCCAGCCCGCACGGCACCGACAGTGACGCGTTCCCGGCCAGGTTGGACGGGATCGTGCACAGGTCGGCCAGGTACATGGCCATCGGGTCCTCGGCACGCTCACCGATCGGGAACGCGGTGGTCGGGGTGGTCGGCGAGACCAGCACGTCCACGTTCTCGAAGGCGGCGTCGAAGTCGCGCTTGATCAGCGTACGCACCTGCTGGGCGCTGCCGTAGTAGGCGTCGTAGTAGCCGCTGGACAGCGCGTAGGTGCCCAACATGATCCGGCGTTTGACCTCGGGACCGAAGCCCTGCGCACGGGTCAGCGACATGACCTCCTCAGCGCTGCGCGTGCCGTCGTCGCCGACCCGCAGGCCGTACCGCATCG
Organism: Nocardiopsis valliformis DSM 45023; assembly: GCF_000340985.1. Taxonomy (NCBI): domain Bacteria; kingdom Bacillati; phylum Actinomycetota; class Actinomycetes; order Streptosporangiales; family Nocardiopsidaceae; genus Nocardiopsis; species Nocardiopsis valliformis. The sequence goes on along the minus strand of NZ_ANAZ01000009.1, from coordinate 155,599 downwards.
CGTCGAAGCGGGCCAGGTTCGAGGAGGCCTCGCTGGGCGCGATGAGGTAGTAGGCGCTCAAGGCGGCGTCGAAGCTGGGGCAGGACACCTCGACGACCTTCGCGCCCAGGGACTCCAACAGCTCCACAGTCTCGCGGAAGCGCTGGCGCACGCCGGGCTGGAAACCGTCGCTGTCCAGCTCCTTGACCACGCCGACGCGCAGGCCCTCGACGTCACCGATCCGGGCGGCGTCGACCACCGGCGGCACGGCCGCGTCGATGGAGGTGGAGTCGCGCGGGTCGTGACCGGAGAAGGCCTCGTGGAGCAGGGCGGCGTCCAGCACGTTGCGCGCGAACGGGCCCGGGGTGTCCAGGGAGGAGGCGAAGGCGATCATCCCGTAACGGGAGGAGCCGCCGTAGGTGGGCTTGCCGCCGACCAGGCCGCAGACCGCTGCGGGCTGGCGGATGGAGCCGCCGGTGTCGGTCCCGGTGGCCAGGGGCGCCTCGAAGGCCGCCACGGCCGCGGAGGAACCGCCGGAGGAGCCACCGGGGATGCGGTCGGTGTCCCACGGGTTGCGGGTGACCTGGTAGGCCGAGTTCTCCGTGGAGGAGCCCATCGCGAACTCGTCCATGTTGGTCTTGCCCAGGATGACCAGACCGGCCCCGCGCAGACGCTCGGTGACGGTGGCGTCGTAGGGCGGCTGCCAGCCTTCGAGGATCTTGGAGGCGGCGGTGGTGGGCATGTCCTTGGTGGTGAACACGTCCTTGTGCGCGATCGGCACACCGGCGAGCGGGCCGAGTTCGGCACCGGCGGCGCGCTGGGCGTCCACCTCGCGGGCCTGGGCGAGCGCGGACTCGCGGCCCACGTGCAGGAAGGCGCCGATGGCGCCGTCGACCGACTCGATGCGGTCGAGGTAGGCGGTGGTGGCCTCCTCGGAGGAGACCTCACCCGCCTTGATGGCCGCGCCGAGGTCGGCGGCGCTGAGCCCGATGACGTCGCTCATCTACTCTTCCTCCCCAAGGATCCGCGGCACCCGGAAGCGCTGCTCCTCCACCGCGGGGGCACCGGCCAGGGCCTGCTCGGGGGTGAGGCCGGGCTTGGCCTCGTCGGGGCGGTAGACGTTGGTCAGCGGCAGGGCGTGCGAGCTCGGCGGGATGTCGCCCTGGGCGACCTCCTGCACCTTGGCCACGGCGGTGAGGATGTCACCGAGCTGGGCGGCGAGCGTGTCGAGCTCGCTCTCGTCGAGTGCCAGCCGCGACAACCGGGCGAGGTGCGCGACCTCATCACGGGTGATGGCGGTCATCAGTAGAGAACCGTTTCTTCGGCGGACGGGTGATCAGCCCAATCCTATTGGCCCGCCACCGCTCCCGGTGCCGGTCCGCGACCAGACACCCTCTTCCCGCCGTGACGCTTCTATGTCAAGTGGCGGGCTGAAGAGAGACCTCAGCCCGCCCTCTCACCACTTGATCAGCGACCATCGCCCGATACACCACATCCGCCAGATGCCGCTTCAAAGCCCGATACGCACCCTTGGTGCCCTTAGCCTCCTCCCGGGAACGCACGAACTCCCGCGCTGGCTCACCAAGCCGAACCTGGACCACCCCGATCGAGTGCAGCGCCCGGTTCACCTGCCGGTTCCCACCCCGGTGCAACCGATGACGATCCCGCCCAGAGGAAAACACCGGAATCGGCGCGCTCCCCGCCCACCGCGCCATCTTCGCCGAGGTCGCAAACCGCGACACATCCCCCACCTGCGAGAGCAACACCGCAGCCCAGACCACACCCACACCACGAATCCCCAACAAGTTCGGCGCCAACGGCTCCACCAGCTCCTTGAGACGCCGCTCCACCTCGGCAGCACGCACGAACAGGGTGTGGATCTCCTCCAGCTGCTCCAGCAGCACCCACCGCGCCACCTCGTCCAGCTCGGCCCCCTCCACCAGAGCACGCACCCGACCCACCTTGGCCCGGGTTTTCAATGCCCCCTTGCCCAGGCGGTGGTCCAGCTCGATGTGCACCGCCGCCAGCACCCGGTTGGTCAGGGCCACACGCTGATCGGTCAGGTTCTGGCGCAGGCCCACCAGCGAACGCACCTTCCGCACCTGCGGGTCAATCCGGTGGCGGGCCAGGTCAGGGGTGGCCAGGGCCGCACGTGCGATGGCCACCGCGTCGATCACGTCGGACTTGGCGCCCACCGGCCCGCTGAGGCGGCGGTGGGCGGCCATGGCGCGCGGTGGCACCCACACCACTTCCTGGCCCGCTCCCAGCAGAGCGTCGGCCAGGGCCCGGCCCAGGCCGGGGCCGCCCTCGATGGCCCACAGCACCGGGCCGTTTCCGGCCAGGGCGCGGATCCAGGTCAAGAGCTGGCCCAGGGCCTCGGGGCCAGTCTTGACCTTCTTGGCCCTGCCCAGGCGGGTGCCGTCCTGGGCCAGCGCGACGGCCTGGTGCATGTCCTTGTGCGGATCGATACCCACTGTCACCATGGTGGTGTCCTGCTTCCTCTTGGTCAGGAACGGGACGACTACCAGGGCCCTGGCCCGGGGGACAGATCTACTGTGAGTTATCGGCTGCACAGGCTTCTATAAGGTCACTCCCGCGGCCAGGGCCTTGGCCTGCGAGCGCTGGTGGACAGGTCACGACAAGGTCCACGTGGGACAGATCTTGCTTGAGTCACCCCAGCCCCGCTGTCGGGCGGCTCCCGTCGAAACCCTCCCGACACCCACCATGGTGGACCAGTAGATCTTGCTACCAGAAGCAAGTTCGGCGCCGAACTTGCTTCTGGTAGCAAGATCACGGGGAGAGGACCCGGGCGGGGGGTGGGGATTCAGACGGGGGTGCCGGTGTCGTGGGCGGCGACCCAGGACATGACGTCGCGGGCCCGCATCGGCGGGGCCAGGTAGTGACCCTGGGCGGTGTGGCAGCCGGTCTCGCGGGCGGCCTCGGCCAGTTCCCGGGTCTGCACGCCTTCGGCGGTGGGGTGCATGCCGAGCGCCTTGACCAGGGCGATCGCCCCGCGCACGATGGTGCGGCCGTTGGGGGTGCCGTCGACCAGGCGGGCGGTGAAGGACTCGTGGATCTTCACCTCGTCCATCGGCAGTCCGGCCAGCTGGGCGAGGGTGAAGTGGCCGGTTCCGAAGTCGTCCAGAGACAGCCCCACGCCCAGGGAGCGCAGGCGTCTGAGCGCTGCCGTGGCCGCTTCGGGGTCGGCGATGAGGGTGCGTTCGCTGATCTCCAGAACCAGCTGGTCGGGCGGAACCCCGTGCTCGCGCAGGGCCGAGGCGATGCTCTCGGGTAGGTCGGGGTCCAGGAGCTCGCGCACGCCCAGGTTGACCGCGACGGGCAGGTGCAGCCCTTCCCTGCGCCACAGCGCGATCCGGGCCAGGGTGATGTCCAGAACCTGCCCGGTGAAGGCGCGGAACAGGTTGGAGTGCTCGATCACCGGCATGAACTCGTCCGGGGTGAGCAGGCCGCGCACCGGGTGCCGCCAGCGGGCCAGGGCCTCCAGGCCCACGGGACGGTCGTCGGCCAGGGTCACCTTGGGCTGGTAGTGCATCTCCAGGGCGCCCTCGGCCAGCCCTCGGCGCAGTTCGCTGTACATGCTGAGCCGGGCGGTGGAGTTGCGGTCCTTGCCGGGGTCGTAGCTCTCCACCCCGGTGCGGTCGGCCTTGGCGACGTACATGGCGACGTCGGCGCGCTGCATGAGGAGTTCGAAGCTCGGGGCGTCGTCCGGGTACAGCGCGATCCCGGTACTGACCTGCAGGTCGAAGTCCATACCGTCCAGCCGCACCGGTTCGGCCAGCGCGCCCTTGAGGCGCAGGGCCACCTCGCGGGCCGAGGCGTTGTCGCGCACCTTCGGCAGCAGGATCGCGAACTCGTCTCCGCCCAGGCGAGCCACCAGGTCGCCCGGGCGGACGCTGTGGGTGAGCCGGTGGGCGAGGGTCTGCAGGAGCCGATCGCCGGTCGGGTGGCCGAGGGTGTCGTTGACCTCCTTGAACCGGTCCAGGTCGAGCAGGAGCAGGCCGACCCGGTTGCCCCGTTGGCGGGCGTCCTCGATCTCCCGGCGGGCGCGGACGGTGAGGAGCTTGCGGTTGGCCAGGCCGGTGAGTTCATCGTGGTTGGCCTGGTGGTCGCGTTTCACCGACAGCAGGGCGCTGGTGTAGAGGGCGCCCAGAGGGAAGGCGAACAGCGGGACGTAGAGGACCGAGTGGGTCATCGCGAGCACGATGAGCGGGGACAGGCTGAGCAGGACCGCGTTCACGTACACCTGCTGGCCCAGGCCCTTGAACATGACCTGGTACAGGGAGGCGCGTTCGTGCATGGCCACCGCGCACAGCACCAGGACCCGGTTGACCAGGAACGAGGCGGCCCCGGCGAGGGCGACGGCGATGAGCTCTCCGCCGACGGGCACCCAGGGGGTGGTGACGATTTCGGGGAGTGTGAGGCGCAGGACCGCGTCGGCTACACCCAGGGAGAGGACGTACTGGGCCGCGTTGAAGGCGGTGCGGTGGGCTGCGTGGCCGCGGGCGGTTCCGGCGACGACGGTGGCCGCGCACTGGAGGAGGGCGGCGACGGGCAGCCCGTAGAAGATGACGAGCGCGAAGGTGAAGGGCAGTGAGGTGGGCGCGCCGCTGCCCGGCGCCTGGCCGGGCATGGCGATGGGTCTCAGCTCTCCGAGGATCACCATGCACAGCAGCACCCAGATCAGGGGTTCCTTGGCCAGGTCGACCAGCTGTTCGAGCCCGAGTTCGAGGCTGGAGACGCCGAGCAGGGCCGCACCCGCGACGGTGGCCGCCGCCATGTAGAGCCAGAGCGGCGTCCCGATCCGGGGACCGATGTCCCGCGTACCGATGGGGTCCTTCATCCATGACCTCGTGACTCAATGACCGATATCCGAATACAGCTGTGTCCGTATCCGGGGGGTAGTTGCACAGCTTACGGGCTTTCGTCACCAAGTGTCGCCCGACAAGGACTATCCGTTAACCATTTCGTCAGCTGTCCGGGCAGGGACCCCTCGGATCCCTGCCCGGCCCACGGGTACGCGCCCGCGTGCGAAAGGTGTGCGGCGGAGCCTACTCTGCCGTGTCCCCCTTCGTGGCTTCTTCTGCGGGGTTGATCCGAAGGCTGGCCGCCGCTTCCGGCCCGTCGGAGAGCAACACCCGGAAACCGGCCTCGTCGAGCACCGGAACGCCCAGCTTGACGGCCTTGTCGTACTTGGATCCGGGGGCGTCGCCGACCACCACGAAACCCGTCTTCTTGGAGACCGAGGCGGTGGCGCGGCCGCCGCACTCGGCGATGGCCTCCTTCGCGCCGTCCCGGGTGAAGCCCTCCAGGGAGCCGGTCACCACGACGGTGACGCCTTCCAGCACCCGCGAACCCGGCTCCTGACCCTCGTCCTCCATACGGACACCCGCGGCCGCCCACTTCCGGACGATCTCGGCGTGCCAGTCGACCGCGAACCACTCGTGGATGGAGCGGGCGATGGTCGGGCCGACTCCGTCCACGGACGCCAGCTCTTCCTCGGTCGCGTTGCGGATCGCGTCCATGGAGCGGAAGTGGCGGGCCAGGTCCTCGGCGGCGCGCGGGCCCACGTGCCGGATGGACAGGGAGACCAGCACCCGCCACAAGGGCTTCTTCTTGGCCTCCTCCAGCTGCTCGAACAGCTTCTCCACGGTCTTCTTCGGCTCGCCCTTCATGTTGGCGAAGAAGGAGACGACCTTGGGCTCACCGGTCTTGGGGTCGGTCTTGGGCTCGGTGGTGTCCGGGTCCAGGACGTGCGTGCGGATCGGCAGGAGCTGCTCGACGGTGAGGTCGAACAGGTCGCCCTCGTTGCTCAGCGGCGCCTCGGCCGGTTCCAGCGGCTGGGTGAGCGCGGTGGCGGCCACGTAGCCGAGCGCCTCGATGTCCAGGGCCTTGCGACCGGCGATGAAGGCGACCCGTTCGCGCAGCTGGCCCGGGCAGGAGCGGGCGTTGGGGCAGCGCAGGTCGACGTCGCCCTCCTTCTGCTGCCCGAGTTCGGTGCCGCACTCGGGGCACCGCTCGGGCATGACGAACTCCCGCTCGCTGCCGTCGCGGCGGTCCAGCACCGGGCCGACGATCTCGGGAATGACGTCGCCCGCCTTGCGCAGGACGATGGTGTCGCCGATGCGCACACCCTTGCGGGCGACCTCCTGGGCGTTGTGCAGGGTGGCGAACTCGACCTCGGACCCGGCCACCACGACCGGTTCCATCACGCCGTAGGGGGTGACCCGGCCGGTGCGGCCCACGCCCACCTTGATGTCGACCAGCGTGGTGGTGACCTCCTCAGGCGGGTACTTGTACGCGATCGCCCACCGGGGCGCGCGGCTGGTGGAGCCCAGCCGCCGCTGAAGGGCGAAGTCGTCCACCTTGATGACGATGCCGTCGATCTCGTAGGCGGGGTCGTGGCGGTGCGCCTGGTAGTGGGCGACGTACTCGCGGACCTCGTCCATGGTGGCCACGGCCCTGTACCGGTCGCTGAGCGGCAGCCCCCACTCGCCGAGCAGAGTGTAGGCCTGCGACTGGCTGGTGAAAGCAACGTTCTCGCCGCCCTCGACGGCAGGCGTGTACGCGCCGACGCCGTGCACGATCATCGACAGCGGCCGGGTGGCGGTGACCCTCGGATCCTTCTGCCGCAGCGAACCGGCGGCGGCGTTGCGAGGGTTGGCGAACGGCGCGTGGCTGCCGTCGGCGGTGATGCGCTGGTTGAGCTTCTCGAAGTCCTCGACCGGCAGGAAGACCTCACCGCGCACCTCAAGCAGCTCGGGGGCGGGGCGCACGCTCTCGTCGAGCTGCTCGGGGACCACGCCGATGGTGCGGACGTTGAGCGTGATGTCCTCACCGACCCGGCCGTCGCCCCTGGTCGCGGCCCGGATCAGGCGGCCGCGCTCGTAGACCAGGTCCACCGCGAGGCCGTCGATCTTGAGCTCGCACAGGTAGGCGCCGACAGGCACCTCGGCGGAGGCGCGGTCGGCCCAGGCGTTGAGTTCGTCGGTGTTGAAGGCGTTGCCCAGGCTCTCCATCCGCACGAGGTGCTCGACCTCGGCGAAGTCGACGCTGATCGGCGCGCCGACCTTCTGCGTGGGCGAGTCCTGGGTGATGAGGATCGGGTACTTGTCCTCGATGTCGCGCAGCTCCTGCATGAGCTGGTCGTACTCGGCGTCGGAGACGATCGGGTTGCCCAGGTAGTACCGGTAGCTGTGGTCATCCAGCTCACGACACAACTCGGCGTGGCGGGCGCGTACCTCGTCGGGGACGGTGGTGTTGTCGGGCGCGCTCACGGCCTGCCTTTCCTTGTTGTTCTCGCGGGGGCCTGATCGGGGGGATCCGGGGACGGGGGCCTACTGGTGTCGGGGGTTGCTACGGAACGGCGTTCGGATCACTTGCGGGGTTCGTCCCGCAGGACCCGGGCGCCGTCCCTGGCGGCCTTGAGCGCTGCTCTGGCGTGCCGGGGTGAGGCCCCTGCCAGCCCGCAGGTGGGGGTGGTGACCACCGCGCGGGAGAGCAGGTCAGGGCTGAATCCCAGCCGGTTCCACAACTCTCGAACAGGGTCGACGATAGTCGCCGGGTCCGACATTCCGCGGTCCGCGGCAGGCCGCCTGGAGGGACCGGAGTCCGGGCCGGGGGCGGTTGCGGGCGGGTCCGTGGCGGGGACGGTGCCGAGCAGGAGGCCGATCCCGTCCTCCACGGCGGTGCCGACCATCTCGTCGTGGGTCCGCTCCAGCAGCAGCGCGTTCACGCTCAGGGCCTGGGCCCCGCTGCGGCGCAGGAGGTCGATCGGGACCCCGGCGGCGCAGCAGTGCGCGGCGGGCACGGCGCCGGTCTCGGCGACGGCGGCGAAGAGCGTGCGCAGGACCGCCTCGACCTGGATCCGGTCCACGGCGGACACGCGGCCTAGGCCGCTGGCGGTGGGCAGGGAGCCGAGCAGGACCGACGGCAGGGAGGGTTCGTCGATCTGAACGATGAGCTGGGCCCCGGGCACCCGCCCGCGCACGTCGGCGATGTGCGCGAGGGTGCCCTCCAGGTGGGATTCGGCGAGGTCGCGGTGGGCCCCGGGGTCCGAGACCAGCCGCTGGCCGTTGCGGAGCTCGATCGACGCGGCCAGGGTCCAGGGTCCGGCGAGCTGGATCTTGAGCGGCCCCTCGTAGGCGTGCAGGTGTTCGGTGAGGGCGTCGAGGTCGTAGGAGAGGAAGCTCCCGGAGCGGGCGAGGTCTCGGCCGGGGGTGTCCACGACTCGCCAGCCGGTGGGCTGGACTTCGACGGGGAGGTCCACGAGGAGGCCCGCGGCACGCCCGATCATGTCGGCGCCCGCTCCCCGCGCGGGGAGTTCGGGCAGGTGCGGCAGGTCGGGGAGCTCGCCGACGATGGTCCGCATGGCTTCGTCGGGTTCCTCACCCGGCCAGGAACCGACACCGGTGGCGGACGCGGCGGACCAGGGATAGTGCTGCTGTTGACTCACGTTGCCCAAGGTTAGAGCAACCCGCGCGGGGCTTTCGGGAGCCCGAGCCCCGGGGGAGGTCAGGACCCCGGCCCGGGGCCGTTCGAAGGCGCGGTCAGGGCGCCGTTAGAGCGCGGTCAGGGCGTGCACAGGATGAGGCCGTCGGGGCCGGTCTCCAGTGTGCAGAAGGTGAGGTTGTCGATGACCTCGGCGGCGCCGAGCCCTTCCAGGTCGGTGCGGCTGTGGGAGGTGGCCACGGCCAGGACGGCGGCCCCGGAGGCCAGGCCGGCCTGCACCCCGGCGGGGGCGTCCTCGACGACCAGGCAGCGGGCGGGGTCCACGCCGAGCGCGGCGGCGGCCTTCAGGTAGCCCTGGGGGTCGGGCTTGCCCGCGGTGACGTCGTCGGCGGTGACGAGCACGTCGGGCACGGGGAGCTTCGCGGCCTCCAGGCGGGTGCGCATGAGGCGGCGCCCGCCCGAGGTGACGGCGGCCCAGCGCGCGGCGGGCAGCGCGGAGAGGAGTTCGGCGGTGGCGGGCAGGGCAGCCACGCCGTCGAGGTCGGCGAGTTCGAGTTCCTCGAGTTCGGCGGCGGCCTCGTCGATCTGGTCCTCGGGCAGGAACATCGCGATGGTGTCCTCGGAGCGCCTGCCGTGCGAGACCGCCAGGATCTCCTCGGGGTCGATGCCGTGGGCCTCGCCCCACTGGCGCCAGGTCCGCTCCACGGCACCGGTGGAGTCCACGAGTGTGCCGTCGATGTCGAAGAGAACGGCGTCAACAGAAATGCGCATGCACCCCAACCTAGAGGCCCGGGCGCCGGGGTACGTGCGTTCGGGGCACTCGTGTTCCGGGTCCGGTGTTGCGGAGTGCGAGGGCCTGGGACCGGAACTCGGCGCGAAACCTTGGGACGGGGCCTCAGGGCGCGGAGGCGGTCTCCGGTTCGGCGGCGGTTTCCTCGGCCCTGCGGGAGCGGCTGGCCAGGCGCGAGCGCACCACCAGGGCGGTAACGGCCGCAACGGCGATCACGATCACGCCCACCGCGGTCCACGGCGACCGGAGGAAGAGTTCCAGCCAGGTGCCGACCAGCCCGGCAATCACGGTGCCCCACAGGCCCGCCCAGGCCAGGCCGCCGACGAACACCGCGGCGAAGTACCGGGGGAAGCGCATCTTCACGGCACCGGCGGAGAAGTTGATCGCCGTCTGCATGCCCACGGTGAAGAAGCTGAGGGTGACCACGGGCGCGCCGTAGCGGTCGATGCGCTGCTTGGCGGCGTCGAGTTTGGGGCCGAGCCGCTCGCCCATACGGCTGCGGGTGACCCCGGCGCCCAGGCCGCGGCCGATCCAGTAGGTGGCGGGGGCGCGGAGCAGGATCACCACGAGCAGGGTGCAGTAGATCACCCAGAAGGGCTGACCCTCGAGAAACGCGAACTGCGGCATGGACCGGACCCCTTACACCTTGACCCCACAACTTTGCATTGCCTTACCTAACTTCGGCAAGGGGCATGGGCGAGAAAGTGCGTGTTGTGTGTCCTACTGTGACCGTTTTATCGCTGCGCCAGTGGCCACGGTCACGCCGAAGCCGCCTCCGCCGCCTCGGCCTGTGCCTTCTCCGAGCGCGCGGTGGACCGGATCGTCGCCGACCCCAGCACCGTGTCGCCGTCGTAGACCACCACGGCCTGCCCCGCGGCCACGCCCTTGGCGGGCTCGGCCAGCCGGACCACCAGCTCCGGGCCGTCCTCGGCCTCGCGCTGCACGACCGTGGCCGGATACACCTCGCCGTGCGCCCGCAGCTGGACGTGGCAGTCGGTGGGCTCGGCCAGCGGCTCGCTGCCGCTCCAGATCGGCTTGGTCCCCACGATCTCGTCCACCCGCAGCGCCTCGCGCGGGCCGACCGTCACCGTGTTGTTCACCGGCTCGATGGAGAGCACGTAGCGCGGGTTCGGGGCGCCGCCCAGACCCAGGCCCTTGCGCTGGCCGATCGTGAACCCGTGGGAGCCCTTGTGGGTGCCCACCACGTTGCCGTCCTGGTCCTGGATCGGCCCGGGCTTCTCGCCGAGCCGACGGTTCAGGAACCCGGCGGTGTCACCGTCGGCGATGAAGCAGATGTCGTGGCTGTCCGGCTTGTCGGCCACCGAGAGCCCGCGGCGCTCGGCCTCGGCGCGCACCTCATCCTTGGTGCAGTCACCGAGCGGGAACATCGCGTGGTCGAGCTGCTCGGCGTTGAGCACGCCCAGCACGTACGACTGGTCCTTGCCCTCGTCGACGCTGCGGACCAGGCGGCCGTCGATCTTGCGGACGTGGTGCCCGGTGGCCACGGCGTCGAAGCCCAGCGCGACGGCGCGGTCCAGCACCGCCTCGAACTTGATCTTCTCGTTGCAGCGCAGGCACGGGTTGGGGGTGTTGCCCGCCTCGTACTCGGCGACGAAGTCCTGGACCACCTCGCGGTCGAACTCCTCCGACATGTCCCACACGTAGAAGGGGATGCCGATGACGTCCGCGGCGCGGCGGGCGTCGTGGGAGTCCTCGACGGTGCAGCAGCCCCGCGCACCGGTTCGGTAGGACTGTGGGTTCTTGGAGAGGGCCAGGTGAACGCCGGTGACGTCGTACCCCGCCTCGGCCACACGGGCCGCGGCTACCGCGGAATCGACCCCGCCGGACATGGCGGCCAGTACACGCAAAGTCATAACACCCTCCAGCCTATGCGCCCCGGGGAGGGCGGGGCCACGTGTTTGCCGGGCCGGGGATGTGCTTTGGGACGCTCCTTGGCCGGACCGAGGGTGAGTTTCGGAGCGCTCCTTCGCCCACCCGGAGGTGTACTTCGGGACTTTCCCCACCGGGCCGGGGCGAGGGTGGTCGTCCACTTCTGCGAAAATCGACGGTATGGCTCTGTTCCGTCGTCGCCGATCCGCCGACTCCTCTGACTCCACCGAATCCACGGCCGCCGTCTCCGCCTTCTGGGACGCCTGGCCCGCCGTGCGCTCGGCCCTGGCCGAGTCCGTCGAGTCCGACGCCCCCGCCTCCGCCGAGGTGTCCGATCAGGTCTCGGCTCTGGTCAAGGCGATCCACCCGGACCTGGACTGGGAGGTGGGCCGCGCGCCCCAGCCCCAGGGTGGTCTGGAGGACCTCGACCTGTCGCCCGACGTCGACCCGGCCAAGCTCCTGGAGCAGCTCGCGGCCCTGGACGACCCCTCCAAGATCACCGGCTCTCCCTCCTACGCGCTGACCCTGCGCCCGGGCGCCTCCGAGGAGGCGCGCATCCAGTCCGAGCGCTGGTCGCGTTCGGCGCCCGAGGACACCGAGTGGCGGTTCCTCCCGGTGCGCCCCGCCGACCACGAGCAGCTCGGCAGCACGGTGCGCTGGGACGACCACGAACTGGACCTGTCCCACGTGTCCGTGTCCATGCGCGTCAACCAGGGCACCGGCAAGATCGAGGTGGGCGTCTACCACCCGGACAACATGTTCCTGTCCGGCGAGACCCGCCAGGCGGTGGCCGAGCACGTCACGCTGCTGTCACTGGGCGAGGACGAGTACGTGCGCTGGATCGGGAAGGTGGCGTCGCTGGACGAGCGTCCGCTGGACCCGCTTCCGCCGACCTCCATGCCGGCCGTGGCCAAGCAGATGGGCGACCTGCTCGGCGGGACCGACGGCTGGGTGACGCTGCACGGCAAGCTCCCGCTGCAGGGCCCGGTCGAGATCCTGCTGCGCCACCCGGTGACCCGCCGCGACTTCCCCGCGCTGGCGCTGTTCGTACAGGTCCTCGTGCCGTACTCGGACGCGGACTCTGACCGCCTCCCCCAGGAGAACTCGGTGGTGGCGCTGGCCGACCTGGAGGCCCGCCTCTCGGGCATCCTCGGTGAGAACGGCGCGCTGTTCATGCAGCAGACCGTGGCCGGGCAGCGGATGTACATCTACTACCTGGACCCGGACTCCGGCGTGCTGCCCGAGTTCGAGAACGAGCTGATGGGCTGGCCCGAGGGCAAGGTGCAGCTGCGCACCCAGCTGGACCCGAAGTGGAAGCAGTTCGGACTGGCCCGCCGCCCCTACCTCCGCCAGATCGGGCGCTAGCCGGATCAGACCCCAGCCGGGTCAGGCCCCAGCCAAGTCAGACCCCAGCCGGGTCAGGCGCCGGACGCGAAGCTGACCGGACGCGTAACCGGCCAGAAGAGATGCTGGCCCGATACTGGTCTGGTACTGGCCCGGACATGGCCAGACCGGCCCGGGCCGGGGCCTGAACAGGGCTTGCACCAGGGTTTGGTCAAGCACAAATCCCTGTTTGCACATCTGGCGCCCAAACAACAACAGGCGTAACGTGTCGTCCCCGCTCAGGAGGATGATTCGGGTCTGATGGACGGCGTGCTGACGCGAACGCCCACGGGCCGGCCTCGGGCCGCCGCGGTCGGTGCGATCCTCATCCTGTGCCTGGTGGCCGCCCCGTTGATATCGCTGTTCCCCGTCGCCCTGTGGGAAGTGACCCAGGGGCTGGTCCTGGACGGCCTCGGGCTGGAGGCCATGCTGATCGCGCCGGTGGCGGTCGGCGGCATGCTCCTGATGTTCCTCGCGAGCGCCTCCTGGCTGCGTTGGGCCAGGGTGACCCATCCGGCCTCGTGCGCCGCGCTGGTGACCGGGACGGCGCTGGCCACACCCGTGGTGATGGGTTTCCTGGCGCCCGCCCTGCGGCCCTTCCCCGGTGGCCTGTATGTGAACAGCGCGGTGGTGAGCGCACTCGCGGCGACGGTCGCGATGGGCGTGTGCGTGCTGTTCAGCAGGCGGGCGGGGCGGCGCCAGCCGGGGGTCCTGCCGGGGGTGGCAGTGGCCGCGGCCGCGCTGCTGGTGCTCCCACTGGCCTCCGAGCACATGCGCGACCGGTCCACCGAACAGCGCTCGCTCGCCCAGATCCAGGATTTCGGCTATCCGATCGCGGTTCTGGACCACCCGTCGTGGGTTCCGGTCCGGGTCCACGAGGTGCACGGCGGCCTGCGGATCACCTACACCTCCGGCCAGGACCTGGACGACCCGGACGGCACCGGAGACCCCGGCACGTCGGGCCCCGGCGCCGCCCCGGCCACCGGCGACGACATTCTCCCCGCACTCCCCGCGCCCGTCACGGCCGGTGCCGCGGGCCCGGGGGTCGGCTCGGAGAACCCCGAGGAGGTCCGGCCGGGGACCCTGCACGTACTGAGCTGGACCCCGGAGCGGATGGCGGAGGGCATCCGCAGCGGCTGCGACTTCCCCGGGGTGGAGTGCTCGGAGGCGGATTCCTTCGTGGTCGTGCACCGGGGTATGGGCGGTCAGGCCGGAGCCCGGTTGAGCGAGGTCCGCGCCCAGCTCGGGGACGACATCATCGCGAGTGTGCACCCTGTCGGTGCGATCTCCCCGGACCTGCTGTTCGCGGTGGCCCAGACCCTGCGCGTCGAGCGCCCCGGCGAACGCGGCCTCCTGGCCGAGAGCATCCTGCACAGCTGAGGCCCCGGGGCACCCATGCGCCGCGCGGCACCGGCCACTACCCTGGTCCGGCACGGTTCCCGAACGCGGACAGGATCCGATGACACCCCCCGGCACCCCGGCAAGCCCCTCCGAGTCGAGAGCGGGCGGGCCGTCCCCTGCCCCGGCCTCGCCCGGCGGTACTGCCTCTGACGGCGCCGTCCCCGTCGGCGCCGCCTCCTGTTACGCGCGGGCCAATGCCGGGCCCGAGGCCCACCGCTGGCAGACCTTCCCGGACACCCCCGTGGTCCTGGCCCTGGCCCGGACCTTCACCTCGGCCGTCCGGGTCCTGGAGGCGCTCGCGGTCTTCCGTGGCGACACCCGCGTCCGGGTCCTGTTCGCCTTCGACGGTACCTCCGCCTTCAACGCCGGAACCGAAACCCTGTTGGAGGGGGTCGAGGCGGGGCTCATCCCCTGGTCGGACCGGCTCGCCGTGGGCCCCGACCTGGTCGTGACCGCCACCGAGAACGCCGACATGGCTGCCTTCGACTGTCCGGTGGTGGTGCTGCCGCACGGCATCGGCTTCCAGAAGTACGTTCCCGACCACCGCACCCGGCAGGTACGGCTCTCCGGGGTGCCCCGACCGGAGTTCCACGACGCCGACAACATCCATCTGGTCCTGTCGCACCCGGCCCAGCGCGAACAGCTGCGCGCCGCCCGCATCCCGCTCGCCGAACACGCCCAGGTCGTCGGCGACCCCGCGCACGACCGGCTGGTCTCGGGGCTGCGGCTGCGCGACCACTACCGCTCCCGGCTCGGGGTGCGCCCGGACCAGCGCCTGGTGGTGACCACCTCCACTTGGGGCCCCGGCGGTCTGCTCGGCAGTCGCCCCCGACTGCCCGGAGCCCTGCTCGGCGCGCTCCCCCACGACGACTACCGGGTCGCGGCCGTGGTGCATCCGAACGTGTGGTTCGCCCACAGCCCGTGGCAGGTGCGGCACATGCTCGCCGACGCCCTGGACGCCGGACTACTGCTGATGCCCCCGGAGGCGGGCTGGGGCGCGGCCCTGGTGTCAGCGGACTGCGTGATCGGGGACCACGGCAGCGTGACGCTGTACGGGGCGGCTCTGGACCACCCGATGCTGCTGGGCGCGCTCGGCGAGGAGTCGGTACCGGGCACGGCCGTGTCCGAGCTGGTCAGAACCGCGCCCTGGCTGGCGCAGGAGGGGCTGCGCGCCCAGGTGGAACAGGCCATCGACACCCATGTGCCGGGCCAGCACCGTGAGGCCGCCGACCTCGCCTTCGCCCACAAGGGCCGCGGCGGGCAGCGGCTCACCGAACTGCTCTACCGACTGCTGGGCGTGGCGCCGCCGGAGGACGCGGGGCACGACGGGACCCAGCGTGCCCTGCCCCAGCCGGAACCGGACCCGTCGAGCGGCACCCCCCGCGCCTTCGAGGTCCACGGATGGGCGGAGGGGGTGAAAGAGGTGGTCATCGAACGCTTCCCGGCCGCCGCCCGCGAGGTTCCGGACCCGCCGCCGGGGGCCGTCCGCCACCTGTCCGTCTTCGAGTCGGAGAAGCGGCACGCCCTGGCCAACTCAGCCTCTGTGGTATGCCGCGAACCGGACCGGGATCCGGGATCCGCCGGTTGGTTGGAGCGTGCCCTGGAACTGCACGTGGGTGCTTTCGCCAGCGCGGAACCCGTCCCCGAGGGCACCGCGGTGCTCCTGCGGGACGGCCGGCGCTTCCTGGTCCGGAGCGAGGCAGGGGCGGACCCGGTCCTGGCCGCGGCCGTGCTCTACACCGCGGTACGCGCACGGCTCCCGCTCAGGGCGCGTGGCGAGATCTTGAAGGTACGAACCGGCTCGGCCCGTTGGGAGTGCGTGATCGAGTCCCGCGCGGCCGGGTAGGTCGGCTGAGTCCTCAGCCCTGGAGAGTTCAGTCCTTGAGGCGGTCGGCGAACTCGCGGGCTCGGGGGCTGCCAAGATCCCGGAAGTGCCGTTCCGCCGCCTCCAGGTGGGCACGCACCTCGTTCTGGGCGCCCAGCGCCTCGTAGTGGTCGGCGAGGAGCTCGTGCGCCTCGGCTTTGTAGTAGTACCAGCGGCCCTTTTCCAGCTCCTTGATCGCCTGCTTGAGGGTCGCCGCCACCTCCTTGTCCCGGCCGGCCGCCGCGTACGCACTGCCCAGCCAGACCCGGCCCCGCGCCCTCATGCGCTTGTCCGGTTCGGGGAGGGCGGCGAACTGTTCGAGAGCGTCCTCGATATCGGCCACAGCGGCACCGGCCTGCCCCGCCACCAGCTTGGCGTGGCCACGGAAGAGCACTCCCAGCGCCTCACCGCGCACGGAGGCGGGGTCGTCGCTGGCCCGGTTCTCCGCCACACAGCGGTCGAAGGCGGCCACCGCGGCCTCGGGGTCGGCCATCTCCAGGTAGCGCCCCTGGAACTCCCACACCGACGCGCGCAGGAGCGAGTGTTCCAGGTCCGCTGCCAGTTCCACGGCCCGGGCGAGCCGCTCACCCGCCTCGTCACGGCGGCCCAGATCGATCAGCGGCCGGGACGCCATGGAGTTGAGCCGGGCCTCCGCCGCCGCATCCCCCGCCAGGCGAGCGGAGTCCGCGCCAACCGTGGCCGTGGTGGCCCAGTCGTGAACGAGGCGCTGGTCCAGGTAGAGGGCGGTGGCCAGCTCGGCGAACCGGTGCGCGTGGGTGTGCAGCCCTCGGTCGGCGCTGTCCAGGACCACCGCGAGCAGGGTGGCGCGTTCGCCCAGCAGCCAGTTCCTGGCGTGGTCGGTGTCGCCCCTGAAGGGGTCTTCGGCCCCGGCCAGGAGCTCGGCCAGGTCCACGGTCCGGAGCCGTTCCCCTCGGGCCGCGAGCTCCGCGAACCCGAGCCGGACCAGGTAGGCGTCCAGCAGGTCTTCCAGACGTCGGCGGCGCTCCTGCGGGGAGTCCTCAGCCACCGCCCGGTCCCGGGCGTGCGTGCGGATGAGGTCGTGCCGGAAGCGCAGCGCCGAGATCCCGGCCTCCTCCACCACATTGGCCGTGAGCAGCTCGCTCAGGGCTTCCTCGTCCCCGATCCCCGGCAGCAGGGCGCGGTCGAGGACCGGCGCGGGCCAGTCGCCCAGCGCCCGGTAGAGGGCGGCGGCTTCGGGGGAGAGTGCCTGGTAGGCCGTCTGGAAGATCACTTCGAGGTTCCTCCTGGGGTCGCCGATCGCGCGCAGTGTGGAACGTGTGTGCCGGATCTCTGCCACCAGGTCGGCGGCGGTGCCCGGGCCGGTCCGGCAGAGGCGCCCACCCACCAGGGCGATCGCCAGCGGCAGCCCGGCGCAGGTTTCCAGGAGCTGGTCGACGGCGCCGGGAGCTTCCCCGGAGAGGTCGTCTGAGGCGCGACTGGCCAGGAGGGCGCGGGCGGGTTCGGGCTCCAGCGGTGTCAGGGGCCGGGACTGGGCGCCGGTCGAGTCCTCCTGGAGCTCCCCGAGGTCGGGACCGTCGCCGGAGACCAGCACCAAACTGCCCTCCCCGCCCGGGACCAGCGCTCTGACCTGGGCCGGTTCCCACGCACCTTCGATCACCACGAGGAGCCTCTGCTCCTGGGTGCGGGTCAGGTACTCCTTGGCACGCAGGAAGGGGTCGTTCGGGATGGCGTCCTTGTCCATGCCGAGTGTGCGCAGGAACCCGGTGATGGCCTGGTCGTGGTGGTCGTAGTGGCCACGGCGGTACTCGAAGCTGAGCTGACCGCCGGTGAAGTACTCCCGCTGGGCCTCGGCCACCTTGCGGATCAGCGTGGTCTTGCCGATACCGCGCGGTCCCTCGCAGACGACCACGCGCGGCGAGGCCGCCGAGTTCAGGGAACCGTTGATCCAGTCCAGGTAGGACTCGCGGTTGACGAAGTCGTGCGGCGGCGAGTTCACCTGCATCGGGCGCGGGGTCAGGGGTGGTGACGGGGGCTGCTGGCCCACGGTGACGTGGACGCCACCGTTGTTGACGTGGACGCCCCCGTGGATGTCGTCCCCCTGGACCGAGGTCCCGCTGACGTCCCCTCCGACGGAGTTGTGCGCCTTGTCGTGCGCCTCGTGCGGACTGGGGCTGTCGGCGTTCATACCTCTCCTGCGGGGGTCGGGGGAGCGGGTTCGGAAAGTCCCGGTCACCCTATCGATCGGTGTTGGGAACGGCGGACCCGGCGGTGGCCGCTTCCGGACAGGCGCAGGTCACCCGCACCGGCCTCACCGGTCACCGGGACAGGTCGCGTTGGTCACCGGGCTGAGCCCGGGCGGTCATCCCTCGGGGTCGCACTGGCCGCCCGGCTGGGTCGGGACAGTCGTCCCACCCAGCCGGGGCGGTCAGCCCGCCAGGCCGGATGGCCGGTTCGCCGGGCCGGGGTCAGTCGAGTGGACCAGGTGGTCAGCGCGCGAGGCCGGGGGCGGACCAGCCGAGAGAGCTCGTCGGCGAGTTTCGGGTATTCGGACAGGAGCACGCCGCGGCTCCAACGCTCCAGCAGGTGCACGGTGCGTTCGATGTCGAGGTAGAAGTGAACGCCGCGCTCGTAGTCGCCCTGTTCGGGTGCGCCGACCTCAGCGGTGGCGGCGAGCTGCTGGTAGAGGATGCGGACCCGGCGCGCGCCGCCGCGCAGGCGTTCCTGCTCGTGCGCTCGGAGGAAGTGCCCCCCTGAAGCCCTGGATCCCCTCCCCCGCGTCGGTGCCCATACCGTCCCCTCCCGGGTCGGTCCCGGCCGCCGCACCCGTGGTAGTCGAACCTTCCTATCCGAGCCAGCCGGTGCGTTACCAGTGGACGGGGGCCTGTTGGGGTGGCCGGGTGCGGACATTCCACCGACCTGCACAATCGTGCTTGTCTCGCTACTCTCAGCTACCCTTCTCGCGGCCTTTGTTCCGCTCTTTCCCGCCCCCTCGCATCCCCTGGGAGCCGCCCCGTGTGGCAGGTGCTGTTCTACGTCAACCCGACCACTGTCACCGCAGCCCTGGGGTTGTGCCTGCTGGCTGCGCTTGCCTTCGCCTGGTGGCGCCGCCCGGACCCACAGCGGTTCCAAGGTGCGATGCGCAAACTCCTGGCGGTGTCCGCGGCCGTGTACCTGGCGGTCCTGCTCGCCCCGATCGGCGAATCCGAGTTCTCCCAGAGCAGCAGCCGGATAGTGGCCTGGGACCCGATGCTGTCCTTCCGAGACGCCCCGGGCATCGGCCAGCCGGTCGGCCTGGAGAGGGAGTTCGGCCAGACCCTGGAGGACGGCCGCGTGGTGGTCTACGCACCCGACGGCGTGCCCGCCGAGAAACGTTCGGGAGATGACCTCTACGTCCAGGACGGCCCGGACGGCACCCTGGTGGTCACCGACGCGGAGGGAGGGACCCCGCCCCAGGAGGCCGCCGCCGTCGCCAAGAGGATCACCACGGAGCACTTGGATTGGCAGGCGGACTACGCCGCCCAGATCGAAGCCGAGGGCCTGTGGGGCACCACCGGCGGCCTCGCGTTCCAGGAGCGGGTTCTGAACACCCTGCTGTTCGTCCCGATCGGCGTGGTGGCCTTCTTCGCCTTCAGCTCGTGGACGGCCCGGCTCCTGTTCGGCCCGGCCCTGTCCCTGACCGTGGAGGCCTCGCAGTGGGCGCTGCCCTGGGGCCGCATGGCCGACATGGGCGACCTGATGGTCAACAGCATCGGTTCGGTGATCGGGACACTCATGGCGGTGCTTTCGGTGGGGGCGGTCTCGGCGATCCGCCCAGCCACCGAGTACGAGGAGAACAAAGAGGGAGAAGAGGACGACCAGCTCAGTCCCACGCGAGGATAAGGAAGGGGAGAAGGAGAAAGGCAGCGGGCTGCCCAGCTCGGCGGGGACCGGGTCGAGTGTCGCGGCCGGTCACGCGTGCCATCGGACGCCCGGCGGCGAGGATGGGGTTCAGCGCTGTGGTGTTGGCTCTGGGGAAGCCAAGGCGTCCGTAACCTGCGCTTGGGGGATGTCCGCTGCTCCCGAAACCCCCTCATCCCCGATGATCTTGCTACCAGTAGCAAGTTCGGCGCCGAACTTGCTACTGGTAGCAAGATCATCTCCGAAGAAGGGGCCGAAACCGGGCTCGGGGGCTGGCGGGGCGCGGTTGTGGTTCGCGGGAAGGCGTGACCGGCCGCGACACGGCCAGGCGTTGCGCACAGGCCTGGGTAAGGCCCGAAGACAAGGCCTGGAAGCAAGGCCAGGAAGCGAGCCTCAGAAGCGAGCCCCGGGGGCGAGGCCCAGAGGGAAGACCCAGGGCAAATCGATACCGGGCGCGAACCCGGCTACGAACCCGACCACAAACCTGGCTGCACAGTCGTGATTCACCTCCCCACCCACCGACCACCCACTGACCTGGGATAGCACAAACGATGGGGTTGACTCCCCTCTGTGATGGGAACTGGATCGACCGAAACCCCTTTGCAGCCGGGGTTCCCGACTCGCGATCGGGGCATACGACACGTACGAGCACCGGTGGGCGCGCGACTCCCCTCAGACCCCGGGAAGGGTGTGGCTGTTGAGCTCTGGCCACGAACACCGCAATGGAACGGCCGCAGGCGAGGACCGCTTCGGCACCCCCCACGGCCGACGGCCCGACCACCCGGGTCCGGCGAGCGGCCCCTCCTCCCCTGGGGACGACTTCCACACCAGCCGAAACCCGGTGAACTGGCCCATCAGAGTAGGCCTCATCCCCGAACCCGCCGCGCATCAGCGGCAGCGTGCGCTCTCCGGTGCCCTCGACGAGGCGCTCAACGCGTTCGGCCACCCCGCCGCGCACCAGGTGCTCTCCGGGGAGAGCGGGGTCGGCAAGACCCAGCTCGCCGCCCACCACGCCCGCTTCCTGCGCGCGCACCCCGTCCCGAACCAGCGGCCCGAAGTCCTGCTGTGGGCGGACGCCGCCACCCGGGAGGGGGTCGTCTTCGCCTACGCCCAGGCGGCCCGGCAGCTCTTCGCGCGGGTCCCCGGCGACCCCGAGCTCGCCGCCGGGCAGTTCCTGGCCTGGTTGCACGACCCGGTGGACGCCGAGGGCCGCCGCTGGCTGGTCGTGTGGGACGACCTCACCGACCCGGCCGAGGTCGAGGACCTGTGGCCGCCCGCGGGCCGCGAACGCGGTCGGATGATCGTCACCACCCGCCACCCCGGCCACCGCTCCGGTCACGACCGCGCCCCCGACCGTGAGTCCGGACGCGACCCCGGACGTGAATCCACGCGCGACCCCGCCCGCGAGCTCAGCCGCGCGCTCGACCTCAACGCCCGGCGGCTGGTCACCGTCCAGGAGTTCTCCCCCGCCGAAGCCGACGGTTACCTGCGGGCCTCGTTCCTGGAAGCGGGAATCGAGTACACCGACGACGAACTACGCTCCCTCGCCACCGCCCTCGGTCATCTCCCCCTCGCCCTCGCCCAGGCCACCGCGTACGTGGCGGACCTCCAGCTCTCCCCCGCCGCCTACCTGGAGCTGTTCCACCGGCGCTCGGCCGCGCTGGCCGACTCCTTCCCCCGCTGGGCCACCCGCTCCCCGGTCGCCGTCACCTGGGAACTGGCCGTGGAGCGCGCCGACGCCCACCACCCCGAAGGCGTGGCCCGCCCCCTGATGGGGCTGATCGCCCTCCTGGACTCCGCAGCCACCCCCGAGCAGGTCCTCGTCTCCCGCCCCATCCGGAACTACCTGGGGCGCCGCACCTTTCCCGCGCGCACCCTGGCCCGGCACGAGGTCCGGCTGGCGCTGGCCTCACTGGAGCGGCTCGCGCTCGTCTCACGGGACACCCCGCTGGTGATCGGCGCCCACCACCTCACCCAGCGCGCCGCGCTCGAACACACGCGTACCCGGCCCACCCGGGAGGCGGTCCGCTCCATCGCGGACGGGCTGGTGCACGTGTGGCCGGATACCGCCCAGGACTCGGCTCTGGGGCGCAGACTGCGTTCGAACACCGCCGTGCTGCGCGAGCGCACCGACGGCCGGGTCCGGGTGTGGAGCTGGTTGTGGGAGGAGGGCATTCACCCGGTGCTGTTCCGTGCCGGTCGCGGTCTGGACTCCTCCCGCCAGATGGAGTGGGCGGTCACGTACTGGGAGGTGCTGGCCGAGGCGGTCGCGCATGCCCTGGACCCCGACCACACCGGCCGCCCGCACCACCCCCGCCACCCTCAGCACCCGCATGGTTTCGGCCGCTTCGAGCGTCCCGGGCAGCCTGAGGCTCCGGTGGGCCCCGGCCCCGACCACCTGGCGTACTGGTCCGGCGCGACCGCGGACCTGGCCCAGGCGCAGCGTTCGTTCGAGGACCTCTACGAACGCCAGCTGCGTGTGCTCGGCCCCGACCACCTGGACACCCTGCGTACCCGGCACGGCCTGGCCTACCTGCGTTCCCGGGCGGGCGACACGACCGGCGCGATCGTCCGCTACCGGAATCTGCTGGCGGACCTGGAGCGGGTGGTGGGCCCGGACCGGGTGGAGACCCTGAGCACCCGGGGCAACCTGGCGGTCTGCCGGGCCGAGTCGGGAGATCTGACCGCGGCGGTGCTGTCCTCCCAGGAGCTCCTCGAGGACCAGCGCGAACACCTGGGCCCGGACCACCCGAACACCCTCAACACCCTGCACAACCTCGCCCACTGGCGCGGCGTCGCCGGGGACTCCGAGGGTGCGGTGACCGAACTCCGCGAGCTGGTCACCATCCAGGAGGAGGTGCTGGGGCCCGACCACCCGAGCACTCTGACCAGTCGGCACAACCTGGCCTACTGGCAGGCCCGCGCCCACGACACCACAGGGGCCGCGCACGCTCTGGAGGCCCTGGTGGAGGACCGCCGCCGGGTCCAGGGCCCCGAGCACCCGGACACCCTCGCCAGCCTGCGCCAGCTGGAACGCCTGCGCCGCGAGTGCCGGGCCCGCTCCCAGTCCGACCCCAGCGGTCGGCCGTGCGACGACAGCGGCGCACGGGAGAGCCAGGCGGGCACCAACGGCGGCAACGGCGGTGCGCACGAGGTGGACCCCAACGACGAACCCACCGGACCCCAGGCCCTCAACCAGTCCTGGAGCTGAGCACGCGGAAGGCCGTGACAGACGACAGGGGGGACCTGCCGGGTGCCTGTCACGGCCTTCACCTGTGCGGAGCGGTCACGGGCCGGGGCGACCGGGACCGATGTCGGGATCAGGGGCCGGGGCCACCGGGACCGGGGCAACCGAGGCCTGTATCAGTCGTGTAGGGGAGAACCCGCGACGTCGAACTTCTCGCTGCTGATCCGACCGGTCATCAGCGGCCGTGCCTCGGCGATCGCGGCGCGCACGCTGTCCAGTTCCAGGGCCGCGCGGTGCGCCTGCGCCGACTCCCACAGCTCGGCGACGAACACCGTGTCCGGCCGCTCCTCGCTGGTACCCACCTCGTACAGCAGGCATCCGGTCTCGTCCAGCTGGGGATTGCGGCGGCTCAGGATCGCCACGACCTCGTCCCGTCGGCCCGGCTGCGTTTCCAGGGTCACCACGTTCGCGAACGTCATGCCCGGCAGACTACCGGCCGTCCTCTCGGCGTCCCGGGCCCTACATGCCGTGCTGGGCTCTGAGCTGGGCGGCCAGTCTCGGGTAGTCCTCGAGGATCTGGTCCTGCTCGTCCGTGGGCAGCTGGGAGACGGTTTTCTCCACCTCGCCGTGGTAGCGCCACAGTCTGTCGAACTCCTGCCACTCCGCGGATCCGCGTTCCGCGCGGTGCCGCAGGGCCTGGTAGATCCGCCGCACGTTGGCCACGCACCCGTCGAGTCGATCGCGGCGCTGGACTCTGGCGACGTGCTCCTGGTACTTGCGCTCCCGGTCCCGCTGCCTGGCGGTCCGGCCATCGCCTTCGGGGCCAAGGTCCATAAGTGTCCGTTCTCTCCAAATCCTGGGGGCGGTCGAACGACCCGTTGCCCGGGTGTCCGCCACTGTCGTTCCTATACCGCTTTCTGCTCGCGGGACAGAGGAAATCAGAGATCGAATCCTATGTGCGACGTCATCGCGACCCTTCCTCGCCCTCCTCCCACCGCGTCTTCGCCGGTCCAGCGCCCCGAATCCCGTTCCAGCCCCACCCCGGCACAGTCCGTGTGCTCTCCGTCACCGGCCGGCCGAGCACCCCGGGCGACCGCCAGCGAACACATTTGCCCGTGGCAACACCCCATGGAGAAAGGGGCCGGGATTCCGATGCAAAGCACCCTGGCCCTCTCGGGGCCGACACCAATTTCAACAGCCCGACATCGACAACCCGACGAGCGGAAGAATGCGACATGAAAACACCCCCGCCAGCGGGCGAGGACTCAGCGGAGGGAAGCGCTCAGAGGCCGGACCAGGAGCAGCGGCGGTGGGCGGGGATGCCCTGCCAGGAGCGGAGGATCGGCCACACCAGGGGTGCGGCCAGGAGGAGGGCCAGGGCCCAGCGGAGCGGCCATGCGTCGGTGAAATCCACGAGGACCTGAGGTACCGAGAGCAGGACGGCGAGCCCGGCGAGCCCGGCCGTGACGAAGATCGGGGCGGTGCTGCGGACCCGGCCGGACAGGGACGCGGACAGGCCGATCAGCAGGAGTGGGAGCGGCAGGCAGAGGGCGAGGGTGCCCAGCAGGACGTTGGTCGGGGCGGGTTCCTCCGGGACCTGATCGAAGTTGAGGCCGCCCGCCAGGAGGAAGTACATCACCACCGCGTACAGGAAGACGACGCCGTACAGGGCGACCGCGAACACGGTCGACACCCAGGGGTAGGGGTCCGCGGGGATGCTGGAGACCTGCCGGGTCGGTGGCCCCTGAGCCCGTTCGGTCAGCCAGGCCAGGGCGGCCAGGGCCACCGCGCCCAGCACCGGCGTGACGAACACCGCGTACAGCTCTAGCAGGTCCAGGTAGAAGGGCGGTGCCACGCCCAGGACCCAGTACACGCCGAGCAGCACGATGACGAGCAGGCCGGTGGCCAGAACAGGGAGCGTGTCGCCCGCCCGCCTGGAGTGGTGCACACCGAACCCGAGAGCAGCGGCCACGCCCAGGAAGCACACGACGGGGACCAGAGCCTCCGGGCCCGTCGAGCGGGACGGGGACAGCAGCGCGCCGCCACCGGCCAGGCCGTAGAGCAGAACACCGATCATCGCGCTGAACCGGGCGCTCTGCCGCAGGAGGCTGTCAGTCAGCACCGCCGGGGCTCCGAAGGGCACGCCTTGGTGCGGGCTGCGCTGCGGGCTTTCAGCGGGTTGGTTGTTCTCCGAGGGTCCGGAGGTGGTCATGGGCTGTTCCTCCGGTCAGGACCGCGGGCGGGGGACACTGCTTTCGATCCGCGGGATTCCGTGCCGGTTCTGCTCAGCGCCGGGGAAGGCCGGAAGCGGCCTCAGGGAGGCGAAGAGGGAGAAGGGAGAGGTCCTGCGACGCCGTTCGGCGGAGGACGAGAGGTGGAGGCGCGGCAGGGGTCCAGAGCTTCAGAGATCCGACTTCAGGGGTCTAAGGACACTCCTTGCCACTCCTAACTTATAGCGCACCCCCGGGCTTGCCACAAGACCCCCCTCGTCCCTGAAAATGGTCGACCGTGACCCGAACCAACCACCCGGGAGACGGTGTGAATCCGCAGGCCACAAGCGCTTTTGACCTTTCCGACCGCCTCTCCCCCAAGGCCGTTCCCGAGCTGATCACCGAAGACGACCGGCACTTCTCCGCCATCCGCGAGAGCCTCGACCAGACCGTCGCCGATCTCTCGGAGCGGCTCGACACCCTGCGCCGGGCGCCCACCGGCAAGGTGCGCGAGGTGCTCGACCGGGACATGGAGGTGCACCGGCTGTCCGCGCGTCTGCGCACCCTGCGCCGCTTCGGCTCAGACCTGTGTCTGGGGCGCATGGTCGGTTCGGACAACTCCGAGCCCGTCTACGTCGGGCGGCTCGGGCTCACCGACCGCGACGGCGGGCGGCTGCTGATCGACTGGCGCTCCCCCGCCGCCGAACCCTTCTTCGCGGCGACCCACGCCGACCCGATGGGCCTGGTGAGCCGCCGCCGGTACCGGTGGAACCTCGGCCGGATCAGCGACTACTGGGACGAGGTGTTCACCGAGGAGGGTTTCGAGGGGAACGCGGCGCTGGACGACCAGTCCGCCTTCATCGCCAGCCTGGGCGCGAACCGCTCGGACCGGATGCGGGACGTGCTGAGCACCATCCAGGCCGACCAGGACGCCATCATCCGGGCGGGGGCGAGTGGGGCGCTGGTCGTGGACGGCGGTCCGGGTACCGGTAAGACCGTGGTGGCCCTGCACCGCACCGCACACCTGCTCTACTCCGACTCCCGGCTCGGGCACCGCCGCGGCGGGGTGCTGTTCGTCGGCCCGCACCAGCCGTATCTGGCCTATGTCGCCGACGTCCTGCCCAGCCTGGGCGAGGAGGGGGTGCAGACCTGCACCCTGCGCGACCTCGTCCCCGTCCCCGCGCCCAACCGTGCCGCCCCCGGCAGCAGGGACACCGCCACCGGAACCAGCGCCGCTGTCCGAGGCGACCTGCCTGCGGAAAGCGCCCCGGAGGCGGCCCGGCTGAAGTCCTCCGCGGAGCTGGTGAAGGCGATCGAAGCGGCGGTGCGCTTCTACGAGCGCCCGCCCGAGCAGGGCATGACGGTCGCCACCCCCTGGGCCGACCTGCGTCTGAGCGCCGCCGACTGGGCCGAGGCGTTCCGGTCACCGGACCTGGGCATCCCGCACAACGAGGCGCGCGAGCCCATCCTCGACGAGCTGGTGGAGATCCTCACCGACCAGCTGACCGGTCAGCTCCCGAGCCGGTACTCGGACCGGTACGACGAGGACAGCGACGCCCCCGCTGAGGAGGACATCACGCCCGCGATCCTCAAGGCCGCCCTGCTCAGGGAGGGTGAACTGCCGGGTGCCCTGAACCGGGCCTGGCCGCTACTGGAGCCGACCGACCTGGTCGGTGACCTGTGGTCGGTCCCCGCCTACCTGCGCCTGTGCGCGCCCTGGCTGGAGCCCGACGAGATCCGAACCCTCCAGCGCGGCGAGGCCCGCGCCCAGGACTGGACGGTCTCTGATCTGCCCTACCTCGACGCCGCCCGCCAGCGCCTCGGCGACCCGAAGGCCGCACAGCGCCAACGCCGGCGCCAGGCCTCCGCGGCGGCCGAGCAGGAGCGCATGTCCTCGGTGATCGACAACATCATCCAGGCCGACGACGACGGCGAGGGGCTGGTGACGATGCTGCACAACCAGGACCTCAAGGACGCCCTGGTGGACGAGTCCGCGCTGCCCGCCGCCGATCCGGACCTGCTCACGGGGCCGTTCGCGCACATCGTGGTGGACGAGGCCCAGGAGCTGACCGACGCCGAGTGGCAGATGCTGCTGCTGCGCTGCCCCTCCCGGAGCTTCACCATCGTCGGCGACCGCGCCCAGGCCCGGCACGGCTTCACCAATCCCGAGGGCGAGAACGAGTCCTGGGCGGAGCGGTTGGAGCGGGTCGGCTTCGACCGGGTCGGGATGGCCTCGCTGAGCATCAACTACCGGACCCCGGCGGAGGTCATGGCCGAGGCCGAGCCCGTCATCCGCGAAGCCCTCCCGGACGCCAACGTGCCGACCTCCATCCGCACCAGCGGCATCCCGGTCAAACACGGGTCGGTGTCGGAACTGGCGTCGGTCCTGGACACGTGGTTGGCGGAAAACACGGAGGGCACCGCCTGCGTCATCGGCGATCCGGCCTTCCGGCCCACACCCCGAGTGCGTTCGCTGACCCCGGAGCTGGCCAAGGGCCTGGAGTTCGACCTGGTCGTGCTCATCGACCCGGAGGTCTTCGGCGACGGCATCGAGGGGGCGGTGGACCGCTACGTGGCGATGACCCGCGCGACCAGTCAGCTGGTCATCCTCACCAGCCCCTGATGGGAGACAGGCCGGGTCGGTCGAGCGCAGCCCGGCCAGAAGCAAGAGGTCCAGTCCGTGGGTGCGCCCGGTGATCAATCCGCCAGGCGCACCCCTGGACGCGCCCCTTGTGGTTCATCAGCGGGCGAAGCGCTTGAGCGGTTCTGTGTCCAGGACGACCCCGATGCCCGGGAGCGGGACCTGCTCGCCATAGAGATGGGTGCTGCGGTCCAGGTGCTGGCCCTGAACTGGGCGGCTGTGCACCACAACGGCGTTGGCATCGCGACCCACCAGCAAGTAGAGGTCGATGCCGGTCTCCGCGTAGGCAGCGGGTTTCTCGACGCGGTCCCGGGCGTGGGTGTCGGCATCCCAGGAGGTTACTTCGGCCACGACCAGGACACCTTCGGGACCGGCCCACTCACCCGCATCGTCGAAGTAGCCTGCTGGATCGATGACCGCATCGGGGCGAGCCCGGTCTTCAGTGTAGGTCTGTGCGAGGGGATCCGCAGGGCGAAAGTTCAAGGCAGAGCCCATCCTTCAGCGGGAGGTCTCGCGCGGGGTTGAGGGCGCCCCGGGCCTCGGAAGGCCACGCGTAGCGCAGGGGCGGGAAGGGCCGGGTGGGCGGTTGGGGACCTGATCGCCCACCCGGGGTCGGGTGCGGGGCCGACCGGAGGGGGTCAGCCCCGGGACCCGGTGGGTCGGGGCAGTTACTCGGGTCGGTCGTCCGGTGGGAGCCAGGGTTCGGGGAGCGGGGCGCGTTCGATGAGGGCCCGGTTCAGGCGCTCCCACTCCCGGGCCGCCTCGCGGAGGGCACGCCAGGCGACCACCACTCCCCCGACCTCCCGCAGCGTCTCGCTCACCGCGTCGTAGCACTGGGTGGCGTACTCGTAGGCGATCCCGCGACGCGACGACGGCGGGGGCGGGCGCAGGGCCGCCCGCCAGGTGCTCGGCAGCGGCCCGCCGGACCTGAGCTGACGGTCGAGCTCGGAGAACAGCCCGTCCACCCGGGTGAGGGTGCGGACCGCGTGCGCCGAACGCCCCGGGTTCCGCAGGAGCCGACCGATCTCCGAAACCAGCTCATCGGCGCGGTTGGCACCTCCCGGAGCGACGGGCAACGGGTTGAGCGGGCTAAAACCGAGCGGCTGCGGGGCGAGGGAGCCCGGTGCCACCCCGGAGGGGAGGTGCTTCAGGGCGTGGGTGCGGGTGTGGGAGCGGACGCTGGGGCTGGAGGCGTTGGTGTTCATGCGCAGCACCCCCTGACCGCGGCGGGGAGGGTATCCGCGTACCGGCGCACCCGGCGGGAGCGGCGGCGGAACTCGGTGATGAGCCCCCAGGTGTAGCCGTAGGAGGAGGCGTGGAGGCCTCGCGTGGGACGTGCGAGCCGCACGGGTGCAGCGAGCACGCCAAAGAGGAGCAGTAGGATCTGCATCGTCGTCCTGTCTTCGTCAGGTCGGCCATGGCCCCGGGGCGTGTTACAGCACGTCGCCGGGGTCCCGTGCGTTACGGGTTCTTTACTGTACCTTACTGATCTTCAGTGTTCCATGGATAACTTCACACTTCCCGAAATGACAGTCCTGAACCTAGCTCCTCCAGGCTCGATACATGGACTTGCCTAGCGGATACACAGCGGACAGCGAGATCGACAACGAGGGCATGGACCCCGTGTGGCTACAGCTGGCCGCGATCCTCGTCGCGCGCATCGATGCGGGGCGCTACCCGGCCGGAAGAGCCATCCCGTCGCTCAACCAGCTGGTCCAGGAGTTTGGGGTCGCACGCGGAACCATCGTTAAGGCCACGAACTATCTGGCAGATCTCGGCCGAGTACGCGCTGTGCACGGACGGGGAGTATTCGTCCTACCGAGAGATTGACACCTTTGCCCGCTTTCGGGCTATGCGTGAACTCAAGAAGTCAAAAAAGTGGGGCGGATTCCCGGGAATCCGTCCCACCACACTCTGCGCTTCCCTCATAATCATTCGTGAGGGCAGGAACAAGGTCCGCCGGGGGTCTTCTACTCCCCCCGGCGGGGCCTCGTTCCATCCGACCCGCCCTCATCGGTTTCCGAGTCACCGCAGGCCTCACTACCTGCGACGGAAACTTTAGCGGCGGCTTCCTCCACGCTCTGGCGGCCGTCGCTATTTTCTTGCCCGAGTTGGCTTTCCAGCCGGGCCACCTGCTCGCTGAGCTCAGCCAGCCGGTCCATGACCGCGTTGTGCTGGACCAGTTCGAGGTGCTGGTCCTCCGCCCAGCGGCTCTTACCGAACTCCTGCTCCATGGACGTGACGATCACACCGATCACCAGGTTCAGGATGATGAACGCGGTCAGCACCATGTACAGCACGAAGAAGATCCAGCCGTACGGATGGTGCTCCGCTACCGCCTCCGAGACCTCCGGCCAGTCCTCGGTGGTCATGAGCTGGAACATCGTGAAGAGCGTGGTTCCCAGGTCTCCGAAGAACTCCGGGACGCTCTCCCCGAACATCTGCTGGCTGAGCACCGCGGACGCGTAGACGACGATCAGAAGCAAACCGATGACCGTGCCCATACCGGGAACCGCCTTGAAGAGCGCCCCGATGATCTGGCGCATCTGCGGGACGGCGGTGATCGCCCGCAGGATCCTCAGTACACGGAGGATCCGTAGCACCGCGAAGGGCCCGGTCGCCGGGATCAGCGAGATCACGACCACGATGAAGTCGAACCAGTTCCAGCCGTCCTTCCAGAAGCCGCCGCGCCAGGCGTACAGCTTCAGGAGCATCTCGATGACGAACAGGACGATGATGATCCGTTCAGCCGCCTCGAGATACGGCAGGGCGGGCCCCCCGTAGGTTGCCCATCCCAACATGACGGCGTTGAGCAGGATCACGCTGAGCATGGTGTTGGAGAACCCACGGCTCTCGACAAATCTGGTGACCTGATCTCGCCACAAAGCCAGTTTCTCCCTCACGCTCACACCTTGAATTTGGACAAGGCGCGAACAAATATATCGAAGCACTTCCGGACGCCCCGAAGTGCGTCATAGTTCGCACTGTTTGCCTGCCACTCCCCTGCTTCAGCCGGCGAGGCCGACCGGCCGGCAGGAAGGGCCAGGGGGCGAGCTGAGTGCCTGCGCACACCTCTCCACCAGGGACGGCAACTCTCCCAAAAGGTACGCTGCCGCACTGGCCGAAGAGTCACAACCGGATAACCGGGAGGGTCCGGACCCGCGTGCGACTTCCCACACGCCAGAAGGGTCCCGGTTTCGGTCCGACCCCATCTGACGCCACCCAGCCCCAGAAGCAGAGCGGAGACTTGATCTGGAGCAAGGATCCGGGCTCCGAACCCCGTACTGAACCTGATGGCCCCGCTGGTATCTTCGCTGCTGGCCTCGGCAGCTGCTGAGCCTCCCCCAGGCAGTGCCCGCGACCGAGTTACGGAAGAGACATGGCGGAGCTGAAGTACTTCACCGGTTCGATGAACTCGGGCAAGAGCACGATGGCCCTCCAGGAGCACCACTCCCGCGGAGGTGAGGGTGTCCTGTACACGAAGCAGGACCGCGCCGGTTCGGGGATCATCTCCAGCCGCCTGGGCCTGACTTCCCCCGCGGTCGAGGTCGGAGACTCGCTGGATCTCTACGACGACATCGCCGACCGCAAGGTCCCGTACGTCATCTGCGACGAAGCCCAGTTCCTGTCGTTCAAACAGGTGGGGCAGTTGGCGGGCGTCGTGGACGGGATGGGCATTGATGTGTACTGCTACGGCATCCTGACCGACTTCCAGGGCGCCCTGTTCCCAGGTTCGAAGCGCCTGGTCGAGCTAGCAGACCGGATAGAGATCCTGCCGGTCTATGCGCGATGCTGGTGCGGCAACCGCGCTACGCATAACGCCCGCGTGGTCGATGGGGTCATGATCTACGAGGGCGAACAGGTCCACATCGGCGGCAACGAGTCCTACACGACTCTCTGCCGCCACCACTTCATGGCTGGCGTGGCTTAGAGGGCCGGTCACGCCAAAGACAGCAGTCGCTACTTAGGAATCCTGTTCTCCAGCGTGATCCTAAGCTGCGGGCCAAACTTGCGAACCTCACCAGCGAATGCCTCAGGCGATACATCGTCAGGTGAAGTCATGCGAACGGTATAGGTCGCGCTTCGCTGCCTGACCACGAGAACGTAAGTCGCCTCCTGGTTATCCGCGAGAACCCCGTAGTAGTAATAAGACTCGTCCCCTAGATCGCCTACCCCTGATTCAGCGACCACAAGCCCCGATTCTTCAATTTCCGAGCGAAGCTCAGCCAAGTCTCCTGAGGCCAACTCATCCCGATCATCATCTGGGGAAAAAATAATAGCCCGATACGAGAAATAAAAGTCCCACGGCACCATACCCTCCTCCATTACCGAGACTTCCCCACTGCACTGATCCGAACGAACTAGATCGTTGCTCGCTGGGTCACCACCCTTGATTGAGGAGTCCTCGTATTCTCCAGCTCCATGATCATAAATCAGGCTAAGACCGCCTATTGTCCGCAAAGTACTATGACAAAGATCGAATTTGTCATCACGAAATTCTTCGCGCTGCTTTATACTCTGATCCGCGACTGGAGCAGGGTCACTTCCAGCTGAAAAACCGCTGGATGCCGTGTTAAGTACAAGGCTCAACACGCCAACAATAACCCCGAACACACCAAAAGCTGCGAGCGTCCCGCAACCGAAGACTGCGAGCGCAGCCTTCCAACCATGCAGGCCCTTCGTCACCGGTTTCTTACGCTTCGAGTCTTCTTCCTTTGTGTCCGCCACGGTTAAGCCTGCGCCTCCAGCTGAGCCTTCACTTCGGGGTGCTCAAGCGGACGGGTGAAACCCACGATGTCCGCACGATTGGGGTCATCGTACTCTCGCACCGCGATCGGTCCACAGTTGGTGCACCAAGCCTCAACCATGAGGCCATCGCCAATAACCATTCCCATATGGCCAGGCCCCGGTGGTTCACCAGCACGGGTCACATCAAAGAAGACCAGGTCACCGGGCTGTTCCTCACCGAGCGGAATCTCAGGGCCAAAGCTCCACTGGTCCTGGGAAACACGGGGCACCGTCACCCCGATGCTCTCGTAGGCCTTCATCGTCAAACCAGAACAGTCATAACCGTCCGGCCCGGTGCCACCCCAGATATACGGCTTTCCTCGCTGGTCAAGAGCCCAGTCCACCACCGCCTGGGTCAACTCATCAGGAGCCCGACCGATCGGCACGCCGTCCTCGTCCAGCTCACACAGAACCGCAGTCCGGATGGAGTCCGAGGTGTTGAAGTCGCCTTCGGCGTACCGGTCGGCCCACTCCATCACGTCATCGACGTACCACCAGGCATGGTTGTAACCGTAGATCGCTCGCCGAACATCATCTTCGAGCCCGTGCGCCAACAGATAGTCGGCAGCGGCCGGGATCGCATCAGCCGGGTCATAGACGTTGACGATCCCATCGCCGTTTCCATCCACCCCGTAACCCTGTTCCGGGCGCTCCTCTACTGGTTGGATCGGCTCGCCGCCCCAACTGTTCCCCGCTGCTGACCCATCCAACGAGCCGAACTGCATAGGCCCGGAGGCCCCCCAGTCGTTGTGCCCCTCAGTAATCCCCGGCCCGTCCCAGCGTCCGTGATGCGATTCCACCTGACCGATGCCCGCCAGGATGTTCCACGGAACCCCGCGATCCTCCCCGGCCTCCTGGTAGAGCTCCAGGTAGTTCTCCGGAATGGTGTCCATGGCGTATTCGCTGCTACTCGGCTGTTCGGCATCAGCGTTGGGAGCACAGATCACCCCGGAAGCCAGCCAGGACCCAACCTGAGTGTTGTTCGTGATCGCCGGGATCACCATCAGGGTCAGAAAGACCAGCCCAGCCACTCCGATAGCGGCCAGTACGGCAACTCGGGTCAGGCAGGAACCGCTTCGCTCATCGGGGGCGGGGGTGCGCAGAGCGGAGATCAATCGGTCACTCCTCCCCGTACTGTCCTGCGCTGGCAGGCTGGAAGTCGAAGACAGCCCAGGAACCGCGC
Source organism: Nocardiopsis valliformis DSM 45023 (assembly GCF_000340985.1). Taxonomy (NCBI): domain Bacteria; kingdom Bacillati; phylum Actinomycetota; class Actinomycetes; order Streptosporangiales; family Nocardiopsidaceae; genus Nocardiopsis; species Nocardiopsis valliformis. The sequence continues at coordinate 121,935 of NZ_ANAZ01000009.1, read as the reverse complement.
TCTCGAATCACGGTGACGGCGAAGTCGCCCAGGTCCTCATCGAACTCGGCGTCCCCGGTCTCGGTGATGGACTGAGCAGTGACCACGAAGGTGATGGAGTCACTGCCGAAGGTCCGGATTTCCTGGACCTCAGCGCGTCCCTGGGCCACCGCCTCGGCCTCGCTCATTTCCTCCCAGAAAGCCCCGGCACGGTTCACATCGGAGAGCACCTCGGCATACTCATCGGTCGCCAGAGCTTCCATCGAGGAGTAGTAGGTCTCGGGGGATTCCGAGTAGTCGATGGTGCCGTAGGCCTCCGCGAAGGCCTGGGCCGTGGCCCCCGCAGCCTGAAACTCCGCTTCGGTGAACGGGAACCAGCCGAGGACGTCCAGGTCCTCAGCCTCGGTGGTCGGAATCGGGCTGGGCGGCACCGTGGCCAAACCACCCGGACTTGAGGGTGGTTCGGCCTCACCCTGAGCAGTTCCCGGCTCTCGCGGCGGGCCAGTGGGCTGCTCCTCCTGATCTCCGCTGAACCCGCCGAGACTGAAATAGATCCCGAACCCAGCCAGGGCTGCGATCAGGCCGATGACGACCAGTCGCTGGGTGCGTTCGGGGAGAGGGTTGGGCATGGTCTTTGGGGTGCCTTGTCTTCGGTCAGTCGTCGTTCAGCCAGAAAGGAACATCTCGCTTGCGGTCCCGGGTACTGGATGACCCGCTCTCACCCCAGAAGGGGGTGATGGGGGCGTTGTCTTTACTCTTGCCGGAACCGGTCAGCCAACCGCCCTCACCGTCACCGCGCCTGCTACGGTCAGCGGGGGCCGGACGTGCCGGACGCTGCGGAGCGGGTCGTTCCCGCTTCTCCTTCGGGCTTCCCCAGCGTGAACCCCGGTTGCCGAGGTTCCCCTGAGCAGGGGTGTCCTCGCGGCCGCTGAAGATACCGCGCCCGGTACTGGGCTCCGCGCGTTCGGAGCTGGCTGCACGGGAGTTACTCGACCCGCCACCCGAACCTGAGCCGGAACCACCGCTTTCGTTTCGGTTCGACCTGTTTCCACCGCCAGTACCGAATACCCCGGCCCAACCGCTGTCCCCAGTTCCGGTGTAACCACCAGCGGGTCGGGGCGGAATGGCTCCACCACTGCTACCAGCTCCGCTTGAACTACTACCTGCCAGATCTGGCGCTTCGCTGCTAGTGCGCGGCGCTGAAGTAGGCCGTGCGGTACCAGGGCCACCAGTTCGGTTGACGTTGAGTGGCGGAGCGTTGTCGTTGCCTCGGACACGGCCGTACCCAGCTGTCCCCCGAGCTCGTGTACCTTCCCCGCGAGTTCCTCCGCTTTCCGGAACCTCTTCAACTCCCTCAGCAGAGCCGGTGGGCACACCTCCATTGGCGGGGACTCCTGCAGCTGTACCAGCGATCATGGCTCCCCTACGCCGACCCCAGTTCTGACTCTTGAGATAGGCGACTGGAGGCAGGACCATCGCGCTCTTGTCGAGGGCCTGACTCCGCGCCGCATCGCTGACGATCCGTGAGGTGAAGGTATTCGCGTTCACCGAAGAGAAGAGGTAGGCGAAGGTCTTGCGGTAGATGAAGAGCGCCAGAGTGAACAGGGCAAGCAAGATCATCTGCAAGCCCCAACCCAGCGGAGTTGACATAACCAGGCCGTAGCTCATGACAAGTAGAGCAATCATCAGAACCACGAAGATCTGTTTGAGCAAGAAGCCGACCATCAGCTCAACCCACCGGAGCAGAACCATACGTCCGTATCCCGGATGAATCCCGATCAGCAGGAACACCGGAGCGAGCATGAAGAGCAGCATAAACGCGATCTTCAGCACGATAAGCGCCACTGAACCAGCAAGAATCAATCCACCAGCGAAAATCGATGCGAAGAGCGCGAGCGTTGCAACCCCCAATCTACTCCCCTGATCATCGCCAGCGAAAAGAGGGTAGACACTTGGATAGTATTCCTGAATGTCAGAAGCAATCTCCTGATAGCCCTCCTGCTTATCAGCAACAAGAGTTGCTGCATCAAGATCACCATCAGCAATTTGCTGCTGTTCGATCCTACTAATCGCCTGTGCAGCAAGCAGATCTTCCGCGTGCATCTCAGCCGCGTTGATCGCCATATCGTCATTGCCAAACTGACCAGCCATCCAAGGCTGACAGACCAAGCTTGACCACATCATGTCCGCGTTACGACGAACCTGAAAATCCGACTCAGACTCCCAAGAGGCCCGTTCAGGAGGCTCCGCTCCAACAGGACAAGAAGTCAACGAAGAGCCATAGGGGACCTGACCAACCGCACTGGTCACAAGCTGAGTACCAGAGTTCACCAAGGAACTCCCCAGACCCATGACCTGAGCCGGATTAATGAGGATCCACATTCCAAGCGCAGTAGCGGCAACCATCCACACAGATGACTCAAGAGTTAGAGTCATCCTCTTTCGGATGAGCCCATACCACCCAAGCCAGATAGCACCCAAAATTACAATCGTCGGGATGAGTGGACGCCAGATCCCTTCCCGCAGGGCAACAACCACACTCTCAACCGTGCTAGAAAAACTAGCCAGGAGCCCATCCGAAGTAGCAGCCTGATAAACAGTGATGGTCGACTGGTTGATGGTCTTGGACAGATCCCAAGCCGAGTTCGCGATTGTTGCCTGAGCCCCGGAAGCCATCTTGTCAACGCAGGACTCGGTGATCATGTGCCACTGTTGACCAGCCGTTCCGTACTGGCCGTACATGCTGGCATCAGGAGGCATTCCATCAGGAGAACCCTCAATGGCGGAACGGGACTGCGGCGGAATCAGAAGACCGTCTGAACCACTCCCAGCAGACTCCGGAAGCGGTGCCGGGTTCCCCGGGCACATCGGGTTCGCCTGGGCCCCCGTCAGTGGCAACAGGATGAAGCCGCTCAGCATCAGGAACGTCATCAGGGCTCGTCGCCAACCCCGCCGGTGGACGTGCTGATGCGTCATCTGGTGAGCTCCTGCGTCGTGGTTCGTGCGGGGAATCGATGGCACACACCAGGGCCTCCGACCACGCACGCACGCCACCCCACCCTCAAGCGCACGGCCGCACGCGGCCACAAGGCCCCCGCATGTCTTTACCCCATCCTCTATGGTGCGTCATCACCGGGTTGAGGGAAGGCTGCAACGCGAGCGGTTTTCGGGTTGTCCGTACCCATCCACCCGGAACCCGGGGGGCAAATCAGGAGCTTCCCCTTGTTTGTGCAGGTAACAGGCTTGATCGGACGGCCGTAACACCCAAAAACCACAAGGCCACAATTTGCTGTCCACATGCGGACTATGAGGGGCGTCACAGAACTTTTCGTGTTGAAAATTGGACATATGGCAACCAACTGGACTGGCACTCAGTCCCATCCTCGGCTTCCGTGAGACCCGCAGTCCCTATTGCCGCAGGACCGAAACAGCAGCCCTCCCGCCCCTGGCTCAGGCTCCCCGCCCGCAGCCCGCCCACAGCGGGTCTGCGCGGGCCCGAGCAGACCCCAGCAGGCTTCAGTCATGCGTTATGCGCAACACGAATCGCCCGCTTGGCCCCTGCCCCGGGACATCACGGGAACCTGAGCCAACCCGAGGCCGCTACCAACGCCAAGGCTGGCGCCAAGGATCTGGGCGCCCCAGCCCCCAGATCCCCCGAGCGCAGCCTCTCCCTCCCCAGAGAAGCTCCACGATGCTTCGCCTCCGAGGCCCGAGGGAGGGCAAGACCCGGGCACAGTGATCCCTCCGCCGCATACCCGCCCACCGCATAGCCACGCGCCCGCGGTACCGGCTCGTAGGAGTAGCGAGCCGGTACCGGCGTCAGGCGCGGGGAAGGGGCCGGGCCGCGGCGCCCAGCCGGAGCCTCAGGGCCGCAGAGCCCGAGAGGCAGGGTTCCGCCTCTCACTCGCGAAGGGCCCAGCGGGCACAGAACCTCAGCGCCGCACTACCTCAGCACCACAGTGCATCAGCGCGGTCTTGGTCCGCGAGCGGCCTTAGTCCGCGATCCAGTTGCCGTTGGAGTCGACCCTCCAGTCGGGCGTCTCGTACTCCTGGATGTACAGCTCACCGTCGCTCCCGGAGCCCCGCATGACGCTGACGTAGGCGACGGCGACGGGCATGATCATGTCCTCCCGGGTGTCGATGTAGGTGAGAGTCACGCCCACGACCTCCTCCGGTTCACGCGGCGCGGGCGAGCAGTCCAGGTGCAGCACCGCGGAGCTGTAGTCCTCCTCGACCTCGACCTGCTCATTCCCCGGCGACTTGTTGGTCAGCAGACTCGACACACGCTCTTCCACGGAATGATCATTGTCACGGCTCTCCGCGAATTCGACAAGACGCTCCAGGCCGCCCCTCGCGTAGTCGTAGTCGTACTGCACGGCGCACATCGACGGGTCCTCGGACTCGATCGCTCTGATGGTGATGGAGTCGAAGATGCGGCTGTCCGCGTAGTCCTCGTGCAGGTCACCGAGATCACTGGGGACGCTGAACTTGATGCTGGAGGGCGCCCCTTCCAGGCGCTCGGTGAAGTCGAAGTTCTCCGACGAGGAACAGGCCGTCAGGGTGAGCACCGCGGCCATGCCCACAGCGGTGAGGGTGGGGATTCTACTGCTCTTGGCGTTCTTCATTCAGCATCCGCGCTTTCGGTCTTCGGGTTCGGGGGAACCTGCCGCCACTCCCGGCACTGCAGGCGCAGAAAGCTTACCGAAACCCAGTTCCACCAGATTCCATTTGGCCTCCGTCATTCACCATCAGACCGGAAGAGCCTCCCCGGGAACACCAAAAAAACATCCCCTGAACTGCGGAAATAAAATCCACCCACAGCCCGCACGCCTGTTGCCGATCCCACTCCACGCCGTTCGATACCACGGGCATTTCGAGAGCGAATCCGGAACCACATTCATGTTTCATGTTTTCTCCGCCCCTCCCGAAAACACTCGCGGCCTGCTCAGCGAGCTCCGACCGGCACCGCCCGGGGGCAGGGTCAAGCCCCACCGAGGTGGGTCCGGGCGCACGGCTCGCTCTCCTTCGGCTTGACCCTCACGCGGCGTGAGGCTTCACGATGAGGCACATGAGCGAGAAATACCCCAACTTCCCCGCGTTCAGCGTCAGCCCCGTCCCGCCGCCCGCCGGACCCGACACACCTGCCCCGGAGCAGTTCCGCGGCCTGTACGGCATGCCCATGTTCGTGACCGTGCCGACCGATGACCTGGCGGCCTCCACCGAATTCTGGGTCGACGGGCTCGGTTTCTTCGACTTCTTCACCGTGCCCGGCCAGGTCGTACACCTGCGGCGCTGGGCCTTCCAGGACGTCCTCCTGGTCCCAGGCGAGCGCCCCGCTGAGGCCGCGCCGATGAGCGTCAGCTTCTCCTGCGTGCTGAATCAAATCGACGGGATCGTGTCCGCCTGCGAGAAGGCGCTGCCGGGCTCCGTCAGCGCCCCCCGGCAGATGCCGTGGGGTTCGGTGGAGATCGAGGTCACCACCCCGGAGAACGCCCGGGTGATCATGACCGCGGCCCGCCCCTTCGACCCCGCGAGCGCAGCTGCGGACTACCTCAGGGAGAACGACTTCAACCTCCCCAAGACGCCCGGCGCCTGACACCTAACACCGGGCACCGAGCACCGGATCAAGCAGAACAGGACGAACAGGAGCGGGGGGCGTGCGGCCGAATCGATCGCACGCCCCCTTTTTCAGTGGGCAGGGTCTGGCGGAGTCCAGGCGGGTTCCTCACCGCCCGCGGAGAACGGATCCGGCCTCCACCGAGTCACAGGGGCCAGAGGGACGGCGTCCGAGAACCCCCACCGCCGTACTTCGCTCCCCGCCCAGCCCTACCGCCCAGCTCCCCCCTCAGCGCTACCTCACTCGCCCAATCCTTCCGCCTCGATCGCCCCGCTCGCCCACCCCCGGAGCCACCATGTCCACCGCCCGACAGCCCGAGGACCCCACCGGCCCCGCAACTCCCCAGGGATCCGACTCCCGCCAGCGGCTGGGCGCGCCCGCCTTCGTGCCGCTCGGGCTACTGGCGCTCTTCCTGCCCATCCTGATCTCCCTCTTCGCGCTCATGCCGGCGTACTTCGTCAGCTTCTTGCTCCAGATTTTTCTCGCTGGAACGGGAAGCTCCGAATCGGCCTTGCCGGTGGTCCTGGTACTCGTCACCGCCCTGGCGGGTCTCGGAGTCCTGGCAGCTCTGGTGGCCTGTCTGCTCAAGCTCGCCCGCTGGCCCCACCCTTTCGGGACCACTCTGCTGCTCCTGGCCGCGCCGGTCCTGGCGCTGGCCCAGGGCCCGACCCTGGGGCTGTGGTTCAACAACGGCCCCGGGGCTACCGGAGGCGGGCCCATCGGTCCTGTCTCGCTGGCCCTCTTCTCGACAGGGATGACCGGCCTCGTGGGCTACCTGCTCCTGGCCGCGGTGGTCCTCCCCCTCCTTGCGGTCCAGCTGTGGCGTCAGCGCGAAGCCCGGACGGGTCTCGCCCTGGCGGGCGTGACGCTGGCGCTCGTCCTCCCGCTGACGACCTGGTACACCCTGGCGGACCTGCGGTCCGAAGCCGCGGAGCAGATTCAGTCCTACACGGAGTCGATCGAGGCCTACCCGTATCCCCTCGCCGTCCTCGATTCCCCCGACTGGCGGACCTGGCACCTCCAATTCGGCTCCGAGCACCGCTCCTTCACCGTGGTCTACATCAACGAGGACGACGCGCAACTGAAACTGACCACCCGCCCGGACCACGACCCCGACTGCCCGGAAACCAACGTCCCCGTCTCCCCCGACTGCGAAAGCTTCCGGGTCGAGGTCTCCGGCCTGAACGACGGTCCCTCCGGCTTCGCGTCGTTCAAGACCGATGCGACCGTCCACGGCACCCGCGCCTGGGTGGATCTGACCGAGGTGGCCGCGGAGGGCTACGCGCAGGCCTCGGCGGACGAGGGCACCCCCGCCCCGGCAGCGCTCCTGGAACCCGCCGACAACCCCCGGGAGAGCTTCCTGCAGGGCAAGACCGCGTTCTCCATCGCCCCGATGGGCGTGCGGATGGCCGCCGACCACGTATTCCTGCTGAACCCCGAAGACACCGAGGCGGTCCGGAAACTGGCCGCCGACGCCTACCTGGCGACCTGAGCAGCAGAGGTATCGGCGACCGGTCGTCTCAGGGGTGGGCGATCTACCGCACGATCTGCTGTACGCGCCTGCCCGGGTTCCGCGCTGTCCGCTGGCGTCACTCCCACACTGCGGTCTGCGGGTCCACGCCTTGGGCGCGGGCGTTGGCGTCGATAACGTCGCTCAGCCACACCGACAGACCGGGGGCGAGGCCGTCGTAGTGGGCGCGGAACCCCGGGTCGTCCACGTTGGTCCGGCCGAGGATCACCTGCATGGAGTGCGTGCAGTCGAAGTACACGCTCATCGAGGCCCGGTGCCGCTCGGCCAGGGCGTTTGCCTCCTGGCTTCCGGGCTCGAGACCGGCCCGCAGCGCTTGGACGAGGTCGGTGTTGAGGGCCCGGACCTCCTCCGTGACCAGCTGCCAGTCCTCGGCGGTCTTCTCCGCGGCGCGTTCGGCGAACTGCGCCCACTGGCGGGTGTCGCCCCAGCGCTCCCGGGCCTGTGCGGCCCAGGAGGGCTGCCAGTCCTCGCCGAAGATCGCGACCTGTTCTTCCGCCGACAGCAGGACTCCTTCCTGTCGTGCTTCGGCCATCCGGTCCAGGGCCTCCGCCATCCGCTCCAGCTTGTGGATGCGTTCGCGCAGCCGGTCGCGCTGCTGGAGCAGGGATTCGGTGGCCTCCTCGGCGTCCGCCTCCAGCAGCCGGGCGATCTCCTCCAGCGAGACCCCGAGCTCCCGGTAGACCAGCACGCGGTGGATGCGGGCGATGTCCGCGGCCGTGTAGATCCGGTAACCGGCGGCGGTGCGCTCACTCGGCCCGGCGAGCCCGATCGCGTCCCAGTGGTGCAGCGTGCGGACGGTGACCCCGACGAGGGAGGCCACCACCCCCACGGTCTTGGCCCTGTAGCTCACAGCCCTGTCACCCGCTTCACTGCCGCTCATCATTCGTGCACTGCCACAATCGTCGTCACCCAGAGTAGGGAACGGAGCTCTCTGGAGAGGCTTCGGAGGGACGGTGACCCCTTTGGGCCGCTGATTCTCCACCCCTTCGGGTCAGATCATCAAAGTCTTTCTCACATGCCCCCACCTGCGGGTGGGGGCAGAGTTTCGCGGATTCCGGACCGCTCCGGAGATGATGAAACGCGAAGCGCTGTCTCTGACCGCAACCGGTCACCTTCCGTTGACTCCGGTTCCGCTGTCAGTGGGCAGGCTTACAGTTGGAGTTCGGTCGAAACCGGTTCATTCAACTTCACTCAACGGCGGTTCCCCCACCTCCCGCCCCAGGGCGGCGGCCGGACCTTTCACGAAAGACGGTCCGGTCCGTGCAGGACCCCCGCACCGCCAGAAGGGAAGCCAGCCCATGTCGATTCCCGGGCGTACCTCTGTCGGCCGCTATGAGTTGCGTACGAGGCTCGGCGCGGGCGGTATGGGCACGGTCTGGCATGCCTGGGACCCGGCCCTGCAGCGGGACGTCGCGGTCAAGGAGGTGCTCCTCCCCCAGGGGATGAGCGCCGAAGAACGCGCGGAGGCGCACGCCCGGACCCTGCGCGAGGCGCAGGCGACCGCCCGGATCAGTCACACCGCCGTCGTCACCATCCACGATGTGCTTGAACACGACACCAGCCCGTGGATCGTGATGGAGCTGCTGAGCGGTTCCTCGCTCCAGCACCACCTGGACACCGAGGGGCCGTTGCCAGTCGAGCGGGTCGAGCAGGCGGCGTGGTCGCTGCTGGGCGGGTTGAAGGCGGCGCACGCGGCGGGGGTGACCCACCGCGACGTCAAGCCCGCCAACATCATGTTCACCGAGGACGACCGGACGGTGCTGACCGACTTCGGGATCGCGAACGTGGACGGGAGCACCGCGCTCACCCAGACTGGTGTGTACATCGGCTCCCCCGAGTACATGGCGCCGGAGCGGTTCGAGGGCGAGCGCGCACTGCCCGCCTCGGATCTGTGGAGTCTGGGCGTGACCCTGTACTCGCTACTGGAGGGGCGTTCGCCGTTCAAGCGGGACAGCGTCACGGGGATGATCAGCGCGGTGCTGACCGCTCCGATGCCGCCCCAGCTCTCGCGGAACGGGACCGCGGAGAACCCCCGGAGTCTGGCGCTGCGCGCGTTGATCGCGGCGCTGCTGACCAGGGACGTGTCCGCCCGGCCGAGCCCGCAGCAGGCTCTGGACCTGCTGGAGCGCGAGCGCCAGGCGGCGCAGCGGCACGTGGGGACGCACCAGGCTCCGCTGCCCGACCTCGGAACCGGCCCGCGTCCGGGTCACCTGACCGGGGCGGGCGCCGGAGGAGGCCCCGGGACTGGCCCCGGAGCTGGAACCGGGATGTGGCACTCCGGGCCGCAGCAGCCGCCGCGACCGCAGCAGCACGCACCCCCGGGCGGGCCCGGCCACGACACGCCCAGCCCTTACGCACCCGGCTCCCACCCACCCAGCCCGCACACACACGGCCACAACACACCCAGTCCCTACGGCAGCGCACCCGCGTGGGGGCAGCCGCAGCAGGTACAGGCCGCCCCCACGCGTCCTCCGGCGGCTCTCCCACAGCCACAGCAGCGGGTGCAGCAGCAGGTGCAACCTCACCCGCAGCCCCAGCCCCAACTGCGGCAGCAGCACCTGAGCGGCCCCCAGCAGCCGCAGGTCGGGTATCCGCAGGCCGTGTCGTCGGCGCTGTCCGGGAACACCGCGAGCACGAGCTTCGTGCGCGGGGTGGGGCACACCGGGACCAACCCCGAGACGGTGACGGACCCGGTCAGCGGCCGGTCCGGGAAACCGCCCATGGACAAACCCTCGGCGGTGCTCACCGCCATGGTGATGCTGGGGATCAACGCCCTGGTGCTGTTCGTGCTCACCGCCATCAGCGCGGGGCAGGTGAACGACACCGCCGCCGGGACCAGCTGGGGCACCGTGGTCTTCCTGGGCCTGTGGGGTGCGCTGTCGGCCTTCGGCTCCTTCGGCCTGATCACCCGGTCCCGCCTGGTGTTCGCGCTGGTGGTGGTCGTGCAGGGGGTCGCGGCGGTGGCGCTGGCGCTGAGCATGTTCATCGTGTTCATCTACACGCCGGAGCTGTTGGTGGTCTACGCGCTGATGCTGCTGTACACGCTGAGCATCGGCGGGCTGCTGCTCATCCCCGCCAGGTCCCGCGCCTACTTCGGCCTGGGCTAGACACCCTGGCGGTCTCGGCCGCCATGCCCGGCCTCGCGGTCCCACCCGGCTCACCCGGCACGGCCTGCCCGGGTGAGCCCGGCCGGGGCCGGTCTGTCAGCTCCGGCCGGGCGGAGTCGGTCGGCCGGGCTTTCCGGTGGCGGTTCGGGGCGGCGCGGCAGTACGACCGCGCCGGATTCCCCGAGGACCGTCCCGGTCCCGTCAATCCCAGGAAATGACATGCACGTCCGGCCTGCCCAGCAGTCCCGACGTGCCCTCCTCGGCGAGCTGGCAGAACAGCTCCTCCACCTCGGCGAGAGTGCCCAGACGGCCGTGTGAGACACGCCTGGCGGGGTCCGGGGTCTCCATCCACACAGTGCGGTTCTCCTGCCAGACCATCTGCACGCACACACCGTTGAACGCATGGGCGACCACGAACGCGCCCTCGACCGGGACCACCCTGTACATCAGCGACCGGCATTCCGCCAGGTCCATGGGGATTCCGAGAGCGCTGGTTCCCGCCCCGAGGTGGAAGCCGTCGTCGTAGCAGACGTCGAGGAGCCCGCGCTCGACGGGCCGGGTGTCGCCCTTGAAGGGCAGCGAACCGTCCACCGCCCAGCGGCCGAGGATCTCCTCCAGGTGGCCGAGGGGCAACAGCAGGTCCTCTTCCTCCTTACGGCCCAAACCGTCCAGGCGCTCCGGCTCCATGGTCAGGATCGGCCCCAGCAGGGCGACCGTCCCCAGCACCCGGATCCGGTCGAAGTCGCGTTCCAGGTACAGGGCGTCCCCGGTGATATGGCTGGTCACCTCGACCTGGTACCCCGTGGGCAGCCAGGGCAGGGCAATACGGGAGAACTCCCGGACCGAGGGATCCAGGAAGCTGTGCTCACCCCACCAGGGCACGTACCGATCCTCCAGCGCGTTGGTGAGCCGGACCCGGATCCCCGGTTCCCGGTCCGCGCGGGGGCCCGGGTGCGCGGCCAGGCGGCCCCGGCGCCGACAGCGCCACTCCATGTCCACGCGGATGCGCGGGACCGACTCGTCCGGCCACACGGCGTCGAGGCCGTGCGCATGCAGGACCTCGAGGATCTCCGTCGCCGCCGCCTGCGTCCGGTTCTGCTCACGCGCCGCGAAACTGACCCACAGGCCCCCGCCCAGCAGTGCGAGTTCGATGTCGGACTCGAAGAAGTACACGACTGAGCGGGCCCTGGCGTCCCGGCGGTCGGCGTAGCGCCACACGAACTCCTCCCCGCCGTGGTGCTCCAGACAGCCGTCGCAGCAGTCGAACGCCTCGAACAGCGGCGTCCCGATCCCGGCCAGGGCCTGGCCCGCCCGTTCGAGCCGTTCGACGTCGGTCCGGGCGGACCACCGGCGCTGGGTGCGCAGGTGTTTGGCGAAACTCTGGTCCACGAAGTCGTAGACCTCGGTGGCCCGGGCCCGCAGTTCTTCCGCCTCGCCCCTGTCCGTCTCGCTCTTGCCGGGGGCCGCGCCGTCGGCCGGGGCCTCATCGAACAGGGATCGGCCGGTAGGCGATCGCAGGTGGTCGAGCAGTCGGTCATAGGCTCTTTCCAGCACCTCGGAGAAACCGAGTCGGCCCACGGCGACCATCACGGCCACCCTTTCCCGAAAGTCGTCGAAGGGACTCTCCCCGCTCGACCAGTCATCGCTCATCCGCCCAATCTCTCAGACCGGCCGAACTCGTGTGGCCCGAACCACATAAGCTGCCCCTGGCCGGATCCGGCCGGGACAGGCAGGAAGTACTTCTACCGCGCCGAAACCGCTCCTACCCGCACGGGCGGGGCATCTAGGCGCAATCCTCGCGAAGACCGACCGGGCAGCTACGGAAATCCACCGCGGCACCCGGCACCCGGCACCCGGCACCGAACGGGACTCAGCTCGGATTGTGGGCATGGTAATAACGCGCGATGTCCTCCGGCTTGTGCGTCCGTTCCTCCGACTCCCCCACCAGCAGGAGGAAACCCCGACCAAGAGGATGCGCCTGGATGGCGAAGGGCCCGTCCCCGTTCTGGGACCACACCCTGGATCCGACGTCCACCCCGACCCCGTCCTTCGTTTTCAGTGCCATGAGCCCCTGATAGCACGGGAGCCGCGTCCGACGAGCCGGTGTGACCGGATGCGGTCATCGGTAATCTGGTGCGTCCGGCGGTTCGGTGCCAGAGTTGGAGGCGCCGTCCTCCCTTGCCCGAAGGATGCTTCCCGCTGACTCCGTCACCGTTCCTCGATCGAACCCGGTCCGTTCTCGAACGGGCCCTCTCCGCCCGGACGCCGCTGAGCGGGTCCGCCCTGCTGGCCTTCACCATGTTCGCGCTGGTGGCGATGGTGCTGCCCGAAGTGTGGCTGTCCTGGGACCTGCCCAACCCGCAGATCTGGACCGCGGCGTTCCTGCTGCTGTTGCTCCTGCACGCCGAACGCCCCGGGATGCCGCGGGGCGCCTGGCTCGAACTGTGGACCGCCGCGGCCGTCCTCGCGGTGATGCACCTGGCCCTGCTGGTCTGGTCCCAGTGGGAGCCGGTCGTCCACATCAGGCCCGACCCGGCGGACATGATCCCCTGGTTGGTCGTGTGGGCCTGTGTACTGGCCATGACGGGGCTGCTCATCGCGGCCGCGTTCCGGTACCGGGCCGTGACCTGGGCGGTGGCGGCCGTGCTGGCCGCCCTGCTGGCGGCGCAACTGGCCGGGCTCATCAACCTCCAGGACCTGGAGGCGGTACTCGGCGTCCTCCTGTGCCTGAGCACCGTTCTGCTGGCCGTGCGGCACCGCAGACGCCCCGAACCCCGGACCGCGCTGCTCCTCGCCCTGTGGCCGGCCGCCCTCCTGTTCACGGTCTTCCTCGTGATGAACCACCCCATTGCCTTCCGGTCCTACGGGGTCGTGGTCATGCCCACCACCACGCTGGTCACCTGGGCGTCCCTGGGCCTGCTCACCGCCGCGGTCCTGGTCCGCGCCCGGCAGATCACCCTCGGAGCCGCCGGCGGGACCGAATCCGCGGGCCCGGGGATCTCCGGGCCCGCGTCCGGAGCCTGAGAAGTCTCCGGGTCCTTCCTGGGCCTTCCGCGGTCACTCCTGGGGGAGCTCCATGAGACCGGTGACGGCGGCGTGCACCCTGGTGACGCTCTCGTCGCGCACCCGGCGGGCGACCTCGGCGGTGTCGGCGAGCTCGGCGACCTCCGCGGAGTGCACGGACATCAGGGAGGCCTCCGCGCGCAGATCCGTGTAGGCGTCCATCGAGTCCAGGGCCTCCTGGCACTGCTCCCACTCGCGATGCGCCAGGACCGAGGCCTCCACCAAGCGGCCGTATTCGACGATCTGGTCGACCCGGACCCGGATGTGCCCCTCCACCGCGATGAGGTGCCTGCGCTGGGGTTCGAGCACCTCGCGCACCCGGGGCGAGGAGGCCTGCTGCCACCGCCGGATGTACTCCCGGCGGAGTTCGCGCTGACGGGCCAGCAGGGAGGCGATCCGCCACTCCTGCTCTCGCAGGACCGCCAGCCCCCGCGCAGTGTCCAGGGTGTCGGAGCCGCCGAGCTCCACCCGGGCGTCGGTGACCTTGTCGATGGTCTGCTGGACCGCCACCAGCAGGCCGTGGTCGGCGGCGCTGATGTCCTCGGGCAGCAGGACCCGGTCCCGGTAGTGCTCCTCCGGGGGCTCCTTCACCTGGGCCGTGAGCGTGTCCGCGGTGACCATGCCGACCAGCAGCGCGAACAGTAGCCAGGGGGCACCGGCGGGCGGGTCCAGCGGTAGGAGGTCGAACAACCACAGGGGCGCGGCCACGAGCGCTCCGCCGCCGACCGCGGCGCCGACCCCGCGCACCACCGGGTCGGCCTGTTTGCGCAGGGACAGCGCGGCGACGTAAGCGACCAGGCTGATGCTGGCGATCACCATGCCCAGGTACCAGCCGGCGGTGAGCAGGGCCAGGACCAGGGTGAAGCCGACCCCGAGCAGCTGGACACCGCCCTCGCGTAAGCGCAGGGCTCGGCTGACAGCCTCCCCATCGGTGCGCATGCGGTGCGACTCCGGGGCGTTGGCTTCCCGGTAGATGTCCTCGCGGAGTTCCTCTGGCAGAGCGGTGTCGACTACGGGGCGCGGCCGGATGACGTCCTCACTCATGGGCGGTCCCTCGTGAGTGGTGAGTGTCGGTCGGGGGCTCGTGGCGATCAGGGAGCGCGAAAGGTCGGATGGCTGGGACTGGGGTCGGCTGGCTGAGGCCGGGATCGGATGGCCGGGCCGCGGTGAGACGGGGCCGGTCCGGGTCGGAACGGAGTCCGGCCGGGGCGGGATCGGACGGGGATCGGAGAGCGGGCGGTAGTCTCCTTGATCCCCATCCTTGTTGTGCCCGAACCCGGCTCCCCGCACCCCTTTGTCATCAGTTGTCCGCACGTCCGCGACCCGCATCCGCCCGCACGCCGTTGACCTGCGGGTACGCGGCCGCGCGGGAAAGGTTCGCTACTGGTCGCGGCCGTTAGCGGTCACCAGGGAACCGTCTGCGGGCCGTTCGCGAGTGGGGTTGGTGTCCAGCCAGCGCAGCAGCCCTTCGGAGACCAGGTCGACGCCGATGCGCCCGGAGCGGCCGTCGAGGTCCCGGAAGAGGCACTCACCGTTGCCGAGGTTGCGCAGGATCGCCATGTGGTCCTCGTTGCTGTCCACACCGAGCAGCGACATCACGTCGGCGACCTCGTGCGCCTCACTGGAGCGGAAGGCGAACACCGAGGACAGGCAGTTGGTGACCTGCTCGTTGAGCATGTCGCCCGCGTTCTGGGACACCAGGATGAGCGCGGTGTTGCGGGAGCGGCCCATCCGGGAGACCTCGGGGACCAGCTTGGCGCCCTCAGGGGTGGAGGTGACCGCCCAGGCCTCATCCAGGAAGATCGCCTTGGGCAGGCGCCGGTCCAGGCCGTTCATCAGGCGGCGTGCGAACTGCGAGACCAGGTAGAGGAGCGCGACGGACAGGCGCTGTTCGTAGGAGTAGTCGTCCCGGTTGACCCCGGAGTCGGGCAGGGTGAGCCCGCCCAGGGTGAACACGGTGGTCCATCCCTCGGTGTCGATGCGGGCCTCGCCCTGCGGGTCGAAGCACAGCGAGGCCAGCCGCATCTCAGCCATCGAACCGAGGACCGCGCCGAGGTTGCGGGAGGCGGCGTCCTCGGAGGAGACCAGGTGGTCGACGACCTTGGCCAGGGACGGCTGGGGCTGGTTGGCCACCGTGGCCACCGCCTGGATCATCGCGGACTCGCGCTCCTCGCTCATGCGGGGCAGCAGCAGGCGCAGCGTCTCGGTGGCCATGGTCTTCTTCGCGGCGAGGTCGTCACCGAAGGCGAAGGGGTCGAGCAGGCCGGGCTGGGCCGAACCCAGCGACATGATGCGCGCCTTGCGGCCGCGGTGCTTGAGCAGCTCCACGAGGGACTCGGCGTCGCCCTTGGGGTCGATGGCGGCGACCGTGACCCCGCGCAGGGCCAGCTGGTAGATCATCAGCAGCGCGAGGGTGGTCTTACCGCCGCCGGGCTCACCGGTGATGGCGATGGCGGTGGGGCGGTTGCGGGCCGCGGCGACCATGGGGTCGAAGTGCACGATGGAGCGGGCCCGGCCGATGGTCTCGCCGACGTAGGGGCCGACCCAGCCGCCGCCCTGGGCGTCCACGCGGTCGCCGACGTCCACCGTGGCGGTGGGCATACCGCCCGCGATGGTGCGCAGCGGCTGGCGCTGGGCATAGGCGTTCAGGCGGATGCGGTCACCGGGCAGGGACTCGTTGAACAGGGAGATCTGGTCGCCGGTGGAGTTGATGACGTCGATGCCGATGTCGCGGTAGTGCTCCACGACCGCCTCGACGTGCTGGACCAGGAGACGTTCGGTGGGTGCGGAGACCATGAGCCGGTGCCAGCCGTAGACGAACGGCAGGCGCTCCTTGGTGATGCCGTGCTCCAGCATGCGGGCGGCGTCGATCTGCTCGGCCAGCGCGATGGGCGCCTCCACCCCGGCCTCGCGGATATGGGCGTCCATGTCGCGGGCGTGCGCGAGCTTGCGGCCGACGTCCTTGGAGGCCTTCGCGGGCGGGATGAGCTTCATCCGCAGCGAGATCTCCACGGGGAACGGCAGCGCGTCCGCGTGGTGCAGCCAGGGTTCGCCGTCGGGGAAGGGCATGAGGTCCGGGAAGCGGGAGAACGACAGGAACGCCACGTAGGTGGACCCGGCGGGCTGTTCCAGGCGCAGCATGGAGCGACCGTTGTGGATCACCCCGTCCACGAGCTGCTCGATCTCGCCGCGCCCCCAGGTGCGGCGGCCCGCTGCAGAGGGGCGGATCTCCTCGGCGGTACCGCTGACCGCGTGCCGGATGAGCCAGGCGACCTCGTCGGAGGTGGCGTGCCGGGCGTGCAGAGAGCTCGCGGCCAGGGCGCGGCCCAGGCGCTCGGACTGGTCGGTCCAGCGGGCGATCTCCTTGTCGTCGATCGCGTCGTCGTTGATCCCCAGAATCTGCTCGGTGCGCTGGTAGGCGCCGAAGAACTGGGAGAACAGACCGAGCCCCGCGCCCGCGTTGCGCGGCCCCAGGCGCACGCCGAGGTAGACCTCCTTGGTCCAGAAGTCCTTGGCCCACACGTGCCGGTACATCTCGTCGAGGTAGTCGTACCAGCCGGGGCCGGCGTCCGCGGTCTCGTCCAGCCGGGTGGCCCACTGCGCGGCCGGGTAGGTGCGGTGCGCGACGCGCAGGTGCACCTCGGCGTCGTTCATCCGGATGGCGGCGAGGGCGATGGTGATGTTCGTGGCGAGCGCCTGGCGCTCCTCGGGGGTGGTGAACTCGTAGGACACCGTGGGGAGGCGAAAGTAGGCCCAGGCCTCGTTGTCGCTGAACAGCACGCGGTCGTCGAAGTAGCGGACCGCGAGACGGGTCGCGCCCCGGGTTCCCCTGGTGCCGGTCATGTCGCGATCGCCTTGCCCTTCTGGTCACGTTGCGGCTGAGGGTGCCGCCTCCATACTGGAGCATCGCACCCGGCACACAGAAGCAAACCGGGTTACGGCGCGCCAGAATCCCTGAGCGAGGCCGGGCCGCGGGGGCTCGGGGTGGTCCGGAACCGAAAAGGGGAAAGCCGGAACGGGGCGGGGCGGACCAGAACAACGGGGGCGGAGCCGAACACGGGGGCGGCCCGGCCGTATCCGAGGGGCCGGGCCGCGTCAGGGGTTCGCCGTCAGCGAGCGGCGTCCGCTAGCAGGCGGTGTCGAGGGTGTTCTGGAGACTGGACTCCTCGGCCGAGGTGACGGTCAGGTCGTAGATGTACTTCACGTTGATCCAGGACTTGGCGTAGTCGCAGTGGACGGCCGTGTTGGGCGGCATCCACTCTGACGGGTCCTTGTCGCCCTTGGAGCTGTTGCTGGACGGGGTGGCCAGCCACAGCTGGGAGCTCGTGACGTCGTTGGCGAACTCCGTGCGCCGGGCGGTGGACCAGTCAGCGGCGCCGGTCTTCCAGGCCTCGCTGAGCGCGACCAGGTGGTCGACGCTGATGTCGCCGGGGACGTCGTACACCCACTCGTCGTCGAAGGCGCTCCACCAGCTGCCGGAGGTGGGCTGGCAGTTGGAGTCGGTGACGACGTCGTGGCCGTCCCGCTGAAGCACCACCTGGCGGGAGGTGCAGGGGCTGTCGACCACGTTCCAGTGCGGGAAGAGGCTTCGGTCGTAGCCGTCCTGCGGGCCCTTGGCGGCGACGGTGAGCGAGTTCAGCTGGGTCTGCGCGGCCGGGTCGCTGGGGATGTTCGGGGGCAGGGTGTGGTCGGCGGCGGCCGGGGAAGCCCAGCCGAGAACCATCACCACGGCGGCGGCCGAAACGGTCGCCGCGGTGCGCGCGAGCACGCGGGGGAAGGGGGTCACGTGTTTCTCCTCTTGAGCGGGTTGAGGAAATCCGGACCCCACTACTGTGAAGTAACGGTGATCTTGAAACCAGACCCCACGCGAGAATTCCGCGTGAATCGGAGGCCGCTCGCGAATAACGAAGGCGAGACGCGGTTACGGCGAAGATGGGGCCCGGATTCGTTTTGCGCCGAGATCTGCCTCAAATGCTTGTGAAATAGATCACACATAAGACTCCGCGTGGGCGGCCCTGGGTTCGATGGTTCACCGGCGCTCAGGAGTGAGCTGGGCGAACAAGAGGGATCAGGCGGATCGCCTCCAGAAGATCACGCTCGGCGACACTGTGCAGGTGAGCGCCGGAGAAGACCCTGAAGGAACGAAAAACCCCGAAGGAAAGACTTCCGGGCGCCATTCGTTTTCGCCTATATAGTATGCCAGTAATACCCAGATGATGAACGTGTAAACACCGACAGAAAAGAACAACACGATCCAGGCCGTCCGGGTTTGTTAAGTTCGCATGTCGTACGAAGGACCCCAGCCGAGAGGAGCACCCCCTCGAGGGGAGCGCCATGACTCTGCAAATGGATCTTCCGACAGCGGACGACTACCCGACCCGTAAGGCACCCGAACCCGCACTGCTCTACCGCAGGGACCCCGTCGTCTGGCACGGCGGCCCGGGGAACGGTGCCCCGAACGGACCCTTCACTCCCGAGGAACTGGACGGCTACGACCGCCGCGGCTACACGCAGGTCGAGTCGATCGTGAACCCGGTCGAGGTCGAGTCCTACCGCGCCGAACTCCGCCGCCTCAGCGCCGACGCCACCCTGCGCGCCGACGAGCGCGTCGTGGTCGAACCCGGCTCCAACGAGGTGCGCTCAGTGTTCGAGGTGCACAAGGTGAGCAAGGTCTTCCATGACCTCGTGAACGACCCCCGCCTCGTGGAGCGCGCCCGCCAGATCCTCGGATCCGACGTGTACGTGCACCAGAGCCGCGTCAACTACAAACCCGGCTTCGGTGGCGGCTCGTTCTACTGGCACTCGGACTTCGAGACCTGGCACGCCGAGGACGGCATGCCCCGGATGCGCGCGGTCAGTTTCTCCGTGGCACTCACCGACAACTTCACCCACAACGGCGCCCTGATGATCATGCCAGGGTCGCATCGGACCTTCGTCTCCTGTGTGGGCCAGACCCCGGACGACCACTACCGAGCCTCGCTGAAGAGCCAACACGTGGGCACCCCGGACCAGGCGTCGCTGAACCTGCTCGCCGACCGGCACGGCATCGACGTGCTCACCGGCAAGGCGGGCGACGTGACCGTGTTCGACTCCAATTGCATGCACGGGTCGGGCGGCAACATCACGCCCTACCCGCGCTCCAACGTGTTCGTGGTGTTCAACAGCGTGGACAACGCGTGCACCAAGCCGTTCAGCGCGGGCGACGCCCGCCCGGAGTTCCTCGCCGCACGGGAGACCGTCCCGGCGGGAAGCTAACCCCCGTGATCTTGCTACCAGTAGCAAGTTCGGCGCCGATTTCGCTTCTGGTAGCAAGATCATCCGGAGATGGACGGGGGAGGTCGGGCTGCCGGACGTGGCCGGGGAGAGGACACGTCCGGCCGGAACACTCCTGACAGACCCGCGAACACGGGCGGCCCGCACCCCTGCTCGGGTGCGGGCCGCCCGCATGCTTCGCCGCCTGGGCCTCAGGTGGCGCTGGCGGCGGGGGCGAGGGCGTTGACCAGAACCCCGCCCAGGGCCCCGTGGGCGCGTTTGGTGGCCGGACGCAGGGCACCGACGTCGATCTTCGTGTACGAGGCGCCCAGGTGGTCGTCCCAAGGGATGCGCACGATCGCGCGGCAGCGACCGCGGGCCACCCGTTCGGCGGAGTCCACGTCCTGGAGGCTGCGCTTGCTCACCCCGTTAACCACCAAGACCGAGTTGGCCCTGAGGTTGGCGTAGCCGTTGCCGTCCAACCACTCGAAGGTCATGGAGACGGCGCGCTCGGCGTCCGCGCTCGCCGGGGCCACCAGGACCAGGCCGTCGGCGACGGGCAGGGCCCTGGCCACACCGGTGGCGGCCGGGTCCAGCAGCGTCACCCCGTAGAACCCGCCGAGCAGGTTGGAGAGCTGGCCGTAGTCGCGGTCGTCCAGGGTCTGGACGTAGGGGTCGTCCAGGGTCTGCACGACCTCCAGCCCGGTCCCGGCCCGCCCCGCGTAGGCGCGCATCCGCTCGTACTCGTCCACGGAGTCGGCGTTAGCCAACAGCGCGGTGAGGGTCTCCGGGGCCTGGGCGCCGACCCGGCGGGACAGGCCGTTCGGTCCGGGGTTGACGTCGACCGCCACCACCCGGTCGTCGCGGTGCGCGGCGAGGGTGTGGCCGATCATCAGGGCGGTCACCGTCTGCCCGGCGCCGCCGGTGCAGCCGAGGACGACCAGGGAGCGCGGTTCGGCCAGCGGAGTGCGCAGCCGCTCGATGTCACTGGCGGGCAGATCCGAACGGACCGGCGCCGCTCCCCCGGTGACGACCTTGGCCAGCCGACGCCAGCCACGGGTACCGCCGGAGACAGCGGAATCCACCGGCTGGGGCTCGGGCTCCTCCGCGCGCTGGACCGGTTCGGGCTCGGGCCTGTGCGAGGGCACCCCGTTGGGGGTGTCGCCCAGCCGGGCCTGTTCGCCGGTGCCGTGGTCGAGTTCGAGGTCGGGCTTAGCCTGATCGTCGGCGGACTCGGTCCGCCGCGACGGCTCGGGCTCCTCCCCCGGCGTCGGCTGCCCGAAGAGCTGCCCGATCCGCCGCGCGTTCTGCGCGACCCGGTGGAAGACCCCGTCGTGGGAGTCGGGCCCCGCCTGCGAAGCCGGAGCGTCGGCCGGGATGTCCTGGGCGCCGTGGGATCCGCCGTCCTCGTGAGTGTCCTGAGCACCGTGAGGCTCGCGGTCCCCGTGAGCGGCATGAGACGCGTGAGTGTCCTGAGCTTCGGGGGGTGTCCGGTCCCCGTCGGCCCCCTGGGGGGCTCGGTCGGGTTCGACCGATCCCTTCTGCTCGGCAGTGGTCTCCGGGGATGCTGACCGCATGGTGCGGGAGAGGTCGTCGGACCGGTCCGGGGCGTCCTGGACCTCGGTCCCGGCTGGGGCGCGGCGGGCGCGTAGGGCGGCCGCCTCTGCTTCGGCGAGTTCGGCCTCGGTGGGCCGGACCGGGGCCTCAGCCGCCGGGTGGGTTTCGGTAGCGGCGCTGCCCTCCGGCGGGTGGGAGGCTGCGGTGGTCTCCCCTGAGCTGGTGACCGGCGGCGCGGGGTCGGTGGTTTCGTACGCGGTGGCACTCGACCTCGGGGTGGGCGTGCGGGGGTCCTTGCGAACCTCCACGAAGCTCACGAGTTCGCCGGTGCCGTGGTCGAGCTGGGTGGACGGCTTGGGCTCGTCGACCCGGGCGGCGGCAGCGGCCTCGGCGGCGCGCCGGTCGTCCTCCTCGGCCTCCTTGCGGATGGCCTCCTCGCGGGCCCGCAGCTCCCGTTCCTCCTGCTCGCGGGCCTCCTCCTGCTGGACCCTGAGCTCGCGCTCCGCCTTCTCCCGAGCTTCCTGCTCCCGGGCCTCGGCGGCAGCGCGGCGTTCCTCGCGGATCTCGCTGACCGCGATCACCGGGTTGTCCTTGTCCCCCACCTTGGGCTGGTCCGGGTGGCGGCGCTTGCCGTCGTCGAACCACTCCGAGGGGTCCCGGCGCTCGCTGTCGCGCTCCTTGCTGGGCACCGCGTCGGCGAACTTCGGCCGGGGCGGGGCCGGGGTGTCGGCCGTGATCAGGTGCTGGTCGAGCACGGACATGTGCTCGCTCCACTCCGGGCCACGCTCGGCGGGGTCCTCCTCCTCGGGCTCCACCGGCATCGCCTCGTGCTCGCCGGTGCCGTGATCCAGCTGCAGCGGCGGCTTGGCGGCGCCCGATTCGGGAGTGCTCGGCTTGGCGGTGCTCGGCTCGGGGGCGGCCGTATCGGGGTTCCGCGCGGCAAAGGAGGTCTGCGGGCCGGCTTCGGAGCGAGCGGTCGACTCCTCACGCGGCTTCTCACGCGGCTCGTCCTCGGGTGCGGACGAGGCTGGGGGCAGCCACGGCGCGGCCGCCACGTCCTCGGCGACCGAGGGCCGGCCCGAGGCCGCGGCGTAGCGGGCCGCGTAGTCGGACAGCCCCGGGTAGTCGGCCTGACCGGAGGAGGCCGCGGGCTGTTCCTCGGCGTCGAGCGCCCACGGAGTGGCGTGCGGGCGGCCCTGACGGCGGGTCCTAGCCGGACGCTCGTCCTGGTTCCCCGTCACCGGGAGCGCCCGGCCCTTGGCCTTAGATGTCCGGGCGGGCGGGGTCTGCTGGGCGCGCTCACGAACGGGAACAGACTGCTGGGCCGCCTCGGGCGCCTCCGTGCCCTCCCCGGTCTCGTCGCGCTCGCGGCGGTCGGCGTGCTCCTTGGCCACCTGGATGCCCTGGACCCGTCCGCGCAGGCGGCGGGCGGCGGGGGACCCCTCCCCGCGCTGCTCGGTCGTGCGCTCCTCGGGCTCGCCGCGGTGCCGCTCACCCGAGCCCTTCGGGGCGGGTCCGGGTTCTGCTGGGCTGACCGCGTCGGCGAGTTCGGCACTGCTCATGGCGGTGGTGTCGCTGGCGGCGTAGGCGCCCTTGGAGGTCAGGCCGAGGGGCGTCTCCCCGGAGGAGGCGCGCAGCTGGGCGAACCACTGGTCGCGATCGCGCTGCTCGTCCTCTTCGGTGACGTAGAGGGGCTCGCCGAAGTCGACGTCCTCGTCGAGCAGGTTCCGTTCCGGGGGCCGGTGGCCGCGGTCGTGGTCGCGGTCGTGGCCACCGCTGCCCTCGTGGTCGCCCGGGTCCTGGTCGCCGGAGTCGGCCCAGTCCGCGTCGGGGCCGAGGGCGAAACCGAAGTAGTTGAGCATACGGCGACCGACCCCACGATGGCGGTCCGCAGGGGGGTCGGCGGGGAGGTCGGAGGCGTCGGCGGCCAGTTCACGGTGTTCGGACTCGTTCCGCGGCTCCGCCACGGCATCGTCCTCCTGAATCGGAGCAGTACCGGAGCGGGCCGGGGCGTGCGCGCTCGAAGCAGCAGCGACCGGGACCCTCCGGGCGGGGGTGTACTCGACGTCGTCGTCAGGGACGGGAGCGGGTTCGTGTGCGGGTTCGGCGGCGCGGACGGGTTCAACAGCACGGACCGGTTCGGGCTCGGCCGTGGGCACACCGCGCAGCGGCGGCGCGGCCTCGGGCGCGGCGCGGCGGCCGCTCCCCCGGACCGGGGCTTCCTCCGCTCCCTCCAGCTCACCGAGTGCGGCGGCCTCCGCTTCCTCGGCCTCGGCGGCACGCTCCAGGGCGGCCTCCTCCTCGGCCTGGGCCCTGCGGGCCGCGGCGCGGGTCAGGGGCAGCGGCCCGGCCTCCGGGTGCCGGTGCCACACGCGCACCGAAACCCTGACCTCGGCGGGCTCGTACTCGGGTGCGAGCCGGGTGTAGACGCGGGCCTCGGTGAGGAACCGGGCCTGCGAGATGAGCAGCTCCGTGAGGCGCTTGCCCTCGATCACCGGCCGGGTGGCCAGCACGGTGATCACCCCCGGCGGTACGACCCACAGCACCAGGTGCCAGCCGTTGCCGAAGTCGAACGGGGCGTTGACGATGCTGAGCAGCACCACCCACAGCGCGAACACACCCAGCGCGACCCCGAAGGTCCCCACCGGGAGCGGCATGGGCAGCCGGAAATCGTAGAGCTTGTACAGCCGCTTCTCGATACGCCAGATGTTGGTGTACGTGGGCAGATCCACGTTTTCCGGCCTCCCTCGCCTAATCCGTCGATACGCCCATCGCTCGGGCGAGTGCCACCGCGATGACCTCGATGATGCCGGGAACGTAGAAGACGATCCCGATGAAGATCGCCAGGATGATGAACTGCATGAAGCGGGTGATCTCCCTGGTGAACAGGAAGAAGATCGCCACGATGGACACGATGACGAGGAAGAGCGGCCCGAAGAAGCCGCGCAGGAAGTCCGCGAGGCCGCCGGTGTCGGGAGCGTTCTGCGCGGGGGGAGCCTCGACCGCGAGGGAGGTCAGGTCAGTGGAGCCGAGGGCCGTCATGGAGTCGGCCGTGGCAGACAACAGGGGGAGCATGTCAGGCGTCTTCCTCCGCTGTCGTTACTGGTGAGCGCATGGTTCTTCTCGTCTCCTTGCCTACAGGCCCCGTTGTCGGTCGATCAGCCGCCGAACGAGTGCGGGGCACCCTGGATGTCACGCACGTACCACTCGTTACCGGAATTCACGACCGTGACCAGGTAGTTCTGCACCATCTGCCCGGCTTCACCCGTACCTTCACCGGCGTCGCCGGAAGGCAGGGCCCAGACCACGGCGGTTGCCACCTGTCGTACATCATCATCCCCGGTCGAGGACTGGGATGGCACCGTGATATCGGACAGTTCGACAAATTCCACACTGTTCGCCGGAAGTGGGGTGACTGTGGCACCCAGTTCCACATAGCGGTCGAGGTGACCGGCTTCCTCTGCGTAGGCCTCGAAGAAACCGGTGAGCACGCCCTCGAGCTGTTCGGCGACCTGGGGGTCCTGGTCGAAGGAGGGCGCCGCGGGCAGCTCGGCCCGGGCGGGCGCGGCAAGCAGGGCCGGGCCACCGGAGAGCACCAGCGAGGAGCCGTCGCTGTAGACGGGCACCTCAAGGCTCATGGCCTCCCCGTTGACGTCGGCGCGGATGACCACCACGGCGTTGTACTCGTCGTGGACCTCCACCGCGATCACCGTCAGGTTCTCCCCGGTGAGGCTGTCCGCGGGGAGGTTGAGCTGCCCCGCCTGGCCCTCGGGGACGAAGGTCGCCAGGGCGGCCTGTCGGGTTTCGGGATCGGCGGTGTCGAGGTAAGCGTCGGCGAAGCGGAGCGCGAAGGCGGCCGCGGCGGTCTCGGGGAACTGGACCGTCTCGGTGACCTCGGGTTCGGCGGCGGAGGTAGGCAGGGAAAAACCGTTGCGGATGGGGAACCAGATGCCGTTGAAGATGACGACGATGACGAACGCCCACAACAGCACGCGCCCCACACCGACCCACCAGCGCCCACCGGCCCCGGCCCGCAGCTTCCGGGGGCGCGGGGCGTCGAGCTCGTCGTCGACGTCGTCCGCCCGGTCACGCACCGCGGTGTCGCGCCGCGCCGTCTTGGCCATCCCCGCCTCCATCTCCTGCACACAGTGATGCGCCGGCCCCTGCGCCGACGCCCGGTCTTCCTCGCGCCGTAACCGACGCCTTCCGCCATGCCCTTGTCTACCCCATCCCTATAGTGAGGCATTGTGCGGGTTGGGAGCGGCCAGGGCGAGTCCGCGTTTCCCCGCCAACCGCACATTGCACACGGCGAAGAATCCTGACAAAAAGACCCAAAGTGCGTGAATTCACCACCCAACGCATCCTACGGTGGTGCACTTCAGCGCATTTCTGGCCTGACCGTAAAGGGATTAGTCACCGGTCGGAGAGCAAGATGTGTCCTCCGCGGTCAGGAAACCGTTGAGCGGATGTAACCGGCGCCACACCAGAATCCTCCGTCACATCGGCCCGCGGCAGACGGAGTCCGTACTTTGGACGCATGACCGCTCCGCCCGAATGGATGCGCCCTCCCCGCGAGGAGGGCTGGTTCGCGGAGGATCTGGACCACCTTCCGGAAGCGCCCCGGCACACCGAACTCATCGGCGGAGCACTCGTCTTCAGGACGTCCCCCCAAAGCTCCTGGCACAGCCGCCTCGTCACCGGCCTGACCACGGCCCTGATGGAGCAGGTCCCCGAGGGCGTC
This sequence comes from Nocardiopsis valliformis DSM 45023, assembly GCF_000340985.1. NCBI lineage: Bacteria > Bacillati > Actinomycetota > Actinomycetes > Streptosporangiales > Nocardiopsidaceae > Nocardiopsis > Nocardiopsis valliformis. Next base: position 96,088 of record NZ_ANAZ01000009.1, on the reverse strand, counting down.
GAGGTCGAACGTGAGATGACGATCGGGCTCGACTCGCGTAATCGTCCGGAACCCGATCTCCTGGTCACGAGTGCTCCGTACGACCCGGACCGCACGTGGTACGCCCCGGAGGACGTCCTGCTGGTCGTCGAGGTGGTCTCCCCCGAGTCCGCCCACCGGGACCGCAGTGTCAAGCTCCGTAAATACGCGGAAGCCGGGATCCCGCACTACTGGTGCGTCGAGGAGGAAGGCTGGGTCCCGGTCACCCGTGTCTACGAACTCGACGAACCCACGGGCGCCTACGCCCCGGCCGGGATCTTCCGAGGGCCCTTGCGACGCCCCGTGCCCTTCAAGGTCGACCTGGACCTGACGGGACTCCTGCCCCCGCGGCGGGCCTGAAGCGGGCGGCGCCCGGAGCGGTGTCCGGGATGACGCGAGCCCTCTGGCATCAGTAGTGGTACCGGGCGGCGAGGATCACGATCTCCCGATCCGTCACCAGGTACACCAGGCGCTGTTCGTCGTCGATCCGCCTCGACCACGCTCCCGGCAGGTGGTACTTCAGTGGTTCGGGCTTCCCGAGACCGGTGAACGGATCCCGGCGGATGTCATCGATGAGCTTTTTGATCCGCGCGAGCATCTTGCAGTCGGTCTTGAGCCAGGACGTGTAGTCGGCCCAACCGTGGTCCTCGAAGACCAGCCTCCTCACTCTTCGTCCTCCGCCGTGTCAGGGTCGATCAACTCTCGCTCCGACACGGAGCCCGCCAGGGCGTTCTCGTAGGACTCCAGCAGTCGGCGGGCGTTCGCGGGTGAGCGCATGAGGTAGGCCCCCTCGCGCAGAGCGGCGTAGTCCTCCGCGGAGACGAGGACCGCGTTGCCGTGCTTGGAGACGATCTCCACGGCATCGTGGTCATCGTTGACCTGCTTGATCAAGGGAAAGAGGGATCTGCGCGCCTCGCTCGCCGTGATGGCCATGGTGAAAACCCCCTGAAGTGAGTGGTACAAGATACGGTACCATCAGCCTCTCTGGGAGTGGCTAGGATGTCGCGATGATCCCCCAAGCTCCCCTCCCCGGTGTCCTGTTGCCGCTCTTCGGACTGCTCGCGCTCGAGCACCTGGGAATCCAGCTGCTCGGCCTCGATGTCTGGTCTCGGACGCCCTGATCGCCCTGCGCGCCTTCGCCCCCGGCTGGGCCCGCCCCAGGGCGCGTTCTGGGTGACGAACACCTACATCGCCGCCCAGACCCCGATCATCCTCGGGCTGCTGGCACACGAACGGAACCGGGCGGAAAAGGTCGGTGGGGGCGAGGCCAGTACCGGGGCGTAGGGTGCGCCGCATGGACCAGAGTCTCTCCCTCGTCACCCTGGGCGTGCGCGACGTCGCGCACGCCGCCGACTTCTACGAGCGCGCGGGGTTCGAACGCCGCCACGACCTCGGCGACATCGTCTTCCTACCGACCACCGGCCCGGTACTGGCGCTCTACGGCTGGGACGCGCTGGCGGAGGACGCCGGGGTGGCCCCGGCAGGGGAAGGGTTTCGCGGGGTGACGCTCGCGGTGAACCTGGACAGCGCCGAGGAGGTGGACACCGCCTTCGATGCCTGGCTCGCGGCGGGCGCCACGAGCGTGCGCGCGCCCGTGGCCAAGGAGTGGGGCGGTTACTCCGGCTACCTTGCTGATCCGGACGGGCACCTGTGGGAGATCGCCTTCAACCCCTCGCAGGCCTTGATGCGAATCAACGCACAGGGACGACTGGAACTGGTCCGGCCAGCGGACTGAACCGGCCTGACCTGCGATATGTCAAGCGAACCGCACAGCCGCACCCATGGACTGATTCCTCTTTTCCCGGCCAGGTGCGGGCTGTCATAAAACAAAAGGCGCTCCATCACCCGGGTTCGGCAGCGCCGATCACGCATGCCACCACCGCCAGGGCAAACACCCAGTCCAGCGCCGAAAGGAAACGTTCTCCGCGCACGAAAAACCCATGAAAACCAGCAAGAGAATTCTTACCCCGGTGAGCGTGATTACCATTGCGGCGCTCACTCTGACCGGATGCAGTTCCGGGCCGGACAGCGTGTACGACTTCACCCGTGACAGCTACGTGGAGCCCGACACCGCTCTGGCGGTCGAGATCCCCGAGGAGCTTCGCGAAGCCGCCGGAGACGACGCCGAGGGACTACTGGTCACCTCAGCCATCCTGAGCTCTGTTGAGCTGGAAAGCGCGCAGTACTGCGTCGTCGAAATCAAGTTCTCCTACGCCGGGGACGCGGTCGAAGTGCTGGCCGCACCCCGATACACCGAGTCGGACGCGGCCGAGGACGTGCGAGAAGAGCTCGATGACCTGCTGCGTGAATTCAACGCGGATTCGACGGAGGATCTCGAAGAAGCCGTCATCCAGCACTCCGAAGAGTGGGTCGAGCGCAATATGAATTACGAGCTCTCCTCCTCCGAAGATGACATGAGCATCGAGGAGTTCATTGATGAATTCATGGAGTGGGAATCCCTTGATGATATTGCTGCGGACTACATCTGGGGATGGTACATCGATTGGCACGGATTTCGTGACCACATGGAAATCGACTGGGATAATCCGCCCCAGAACCCGTCCCCGACGGTCGATGGAACCCTGCAGGAGGTGACCAAGGGACTCGAGGACGTGTTCGCCGAGGATGTGGCGGAATCGGCCGAGGTGCCTGAATGGGAGAACGTCGCCTCCCGCCTCGGCGGTTGGTCGGGGCACTCCATCGACGAGCTCGACGAGGGTTCCCCGGAACCGGGTGCGTACTTCTCGGACGACCTGGAGAAAGCGACACTCGTGCGCGACTGCGCGAAGTCCCCGACCGATGAGGACGCGGTGTTCAACCTCCGCTTCCCTGTCGAGGGAGAGGACGGGATCAGCACCTTCGCCAGAGCCGAGCTCACCGTGATGAAGAACGGCGAGCTCTGGATCGCCGACAACGAGGTGAACGGCTACGTCACCGACACCAACGGCAACTGGATCACGGAGTAACCTCCGGCAGCACCCGGAACCGGGACGGAAGACGATGACGGGGGCGGGCCGACGTGGTCGGCGCGCCCCCGTTCGGATCTCGGGTGGGTGAGGCAGCGGGTCAGAGGTTGAAGCGGAACTCCACCACGGGCCTCGGCGTGCATCCAGTACGAGAACCACCCGTTTCGATTCGCCTCGTCGGCGCCGATATTCACGAGCCCGACGAGCTGATCGTCCACGCAGATCGCCCACGGTTGGTGCGCTGCCCCGGCCGAGAGCAGGCGGGCGACATAGCGCTCTGCTTCATCGACCGTCATCACGTCGCCCTGTCGCCGCATGTCGTCGTTTGATGCGAACGCTGAGAACACGGAGCCGGCGTCCGCGAGACGCGGCGGACGGAGGAACGGTGAGACCGCCTCCGTCATGAGGCACCTGCCCACGGATCGATGATTTCTACCCCAGTGTGCGCGAAGTCCTTCACGTTCCGCGTCGCGCAGGTGGCGTCGTGGGCCAGGCAAATCGCAGCGATCTGAGCATCGGCAGTGCTGATCGGTGCACCCGCCGACTCCCGAGACGCAAGCACGTCCGCGTAGCGCTCAGCCGCAATGTCGTCGAACGCCAGCACTGAACGGCTCCCCCGGTATGGCTCGATCGCCTCATCGATCCGGGTCGCCAGCACGTCCTGGCGACGATCGTCAGGAAGCCTGCGCACCACGGCGAGCAACTCGGCGAGGGTGATAGAGGTGATCGCGACGTCGTCCGTCAACGACGTGAGCCACTCGAGGACGCGGGGCTCGGGTGCCGGACGGAAGATCTCCGAGATGACGTTGGTATCGAGGACGATCACTCGAAGTCCACCGCTCGGGCGACGTCGTTACGCGCCGGGACCGGCAACTCATCGAAACCGCCGACGTCCTGCGCCGCGGACAGCAGCGCCAAGCCGATGTGCGGCCTCCGGGCCGCCTTGGTCAGGATGTCGCGAACTTCGGCCTCCATGGACCGACCGTGCTCCTTCGCCTGCGCGGCGAGCTGCTGCTTCACGTGCTCGTCGAGACCGCGAACGATGATGGACGACATAGGAACCACCTCCTGCTGCTATCAATGACGATAGCACTTGGATGTCGAGAGGTGAAAAGCCCCGCCGAGACGACGAAACTCCGCCGATCACGAAGATCGGCGGAGTTCTGACAGTGTCGGCTCAGACGTTGAAGCGGAACTCCACCACGTCGCCGTCGGCCATCACGTACTCCTTGCCCTCGATGCGGACCTTGCCCGCGGAGCGCGCTGACTGCATGTCCCCGGCCGCGACCAGGTCGTCGAAGGAGACGATCTCGGCCTTGATGAAGCCGCGCTGGAAGTCGGTGTGGATGACCCCGGCCGCCTCGGGCGCGGTGGCGCCCTTGTCGATCGTCCAGGCGCGCGTCTCCTTGGGCCCGGCCGTCAGGTAGGTCTGCAGCCCCAGGGTGGCGAAGCCGACCCGGGCGAGCTGGGCCAGGCCGGACTCGGTCTGCCCCAGGGACTCCAGCAGTTCCTGGGCCTCGTCGTCCTCCAGCTCGGCCAGCTCCGCCTCGATCTTGGCGTCGAGGAAGATGGCCTCGGCCGGGGCGACCAGATCCTGGAGCTTGGCACGCAGGGCCTCGTCGGCGAGCTCGTCACTGTCGAGGTTGAACACGTAGATGAACGGCTTGACGGTGAGCAGGCTCAGCTCACGCAGCCGGTCCAGGTCGACGTCCTTGGCCTGGGACAGGGAGACGCCCTCGTCGAGGATCTCCTGCGCGGCCCTGGCGGCCTTGAGGAGCTCCTGGGAGTCCTTGTCCTTGGCGTTGCGCTTGGCGTCCTTCTCCAGGCGCGGGATCGCCTTCTCCAGGGTCTGGAGGTCGGCGAGGATCAGCTCGGTGTTGATGGTCTCGATGTCGCGGGAGGGCTCGACGTCGCCGTCGACGTGGGTGACGTCGGCGTCCTCGAAGGCCCGGATCACCTGGCAGATGGCGTCGCTCTCACGGATGTTGGCGAGGAACTTGTTCCCCAGACCCTCACCCGTGGAGGCGCCGCGCACGATGCCCGCGATGTCGACGAAGTCCACCGTGGCCGGCAGGATCTTCGCCGAACCGAAGATCTCGGCCAGCTTCGCGAGCCGGGCATCGGGCACGCCCACGACTCCGACATTGGGCTCGATGGTCGCGAACGGGTAGTTCGCGGCCAGAGCATCGTTCTTGGTCAGCGCGTTGAAGAGGGTGGACTTGCCAACGTTGGGCAGGCCGACGATCCCGATAGACAGACTCACAAGGTCAGAGTCTATGCGGACCAACGGGTCGGCCGTGCCGTTGCCGCCGGAAAGCGGATGACGGCACCAGAAATCAATCATCAAAACACAGTGCACCCAAGTGGCTACACAGAGTAGGTTCGAGGTGCGGCCGGGCACCGCGACACCGTTCACTGAGGGGAAGACACCGTGGTCCAAGACCAGCTACGCGCGCTCGTACACCGGTACCCGTTCGTGCGCTTCGCCACCCGGCAGCTCCGCGCCCACCTCCCCAGACGCTTCGGCGGGCTGGACCCGGACCGAGTTCCGCCGCGCAACCGCAGCGTCCGACTGGACCTGCCCCGACCCGCGGACGGCCGACGCGAGGTTGGCCCGGACTCGCTCACCCTCCAGTTCCCCGGCTACCTCACCGTCCCCCGCCGCCTGGCCGGCTCCGGGCTGGCCAGGCACGAACCCGACAGCCTCGCCAGCTTCATGGCGATGCTCGACCACACCCGTCCCGGGGCGGTCCTCGACATCGGCGCGGGGGTGGGGGTGTACTCGATACTCGCCGCCGCGCGCACCCGCCGCCCCGTCTTCGCCTTCGAACCCACCCCGGAGATCGCCTCGGCCGCGCGCGCCGTCTCCTCCTCCGCCAACCTCGGCTTCACCGTCGTCGACCTGGCCCTGAGCAACCACAACGGCTCCGGGCACCTGCGCCGCGCCCTGCACAACGACATGTGCAACCGGTTGGTCCACACGACCCGGACGGGGCTCGCGCACATCACCGTGCGCACGAGCACCCTGTCCCGCTGGAACGAGACCGCGGCGACCTTCCCGACCGTGGTCAAGATCGACACCGCCGGAACCGAACCGGACGTGGTCGCCGGCGGTCTGGAGGTCCTGCGCCGCTACCGCCCCTGGGTCCTGACCAAGGTGCGCCCCGACCTGGGCGTGGAGGAACGCCTGATGGCGCTCATCGACCCACTGGACTACCTGTGGTTCCCGATCAGCGGCGACCCGCCCTACGAGGCGCGCCCGGAGATCTCCGGTCGGGCCTCCCCCGCCTGGGAGCGGATGTGGATGCTCGCACCGGAGGAGCCGCCGAACGGGTTCTGGGATTCGGTCGCCATGTGGCGCAGCGCCCTGGCTGCCTGCCAGGGATCACCCCGCTGACCTGGGCGCAGGACGCCTGTTCGGATGCGCCGGGGCAGGTGGGCCGCAAGCCGTTCAGATCCAGCCGTCGAGGGCGGTGAGCAGCCCCGGCAGATCGTCGCGGTGCACGCAGTGCCCGGCCCCCTCCACCGTGCGGACGGTGAACCCGCGCTTGTCCAGGGCACGGGCCCCCTCGGGTCCGATCGGCGAGCCCACCCCCGCGATCACCGCGAGCGAGGGCACCTCGGCCGTCTTCGGGAAGTTGTCCTTGCCCGCGACGTCCCGGGCCACCCAGGTGTAGAAGTCGGGGTCGGCGGCGGCGAAGCCCGCGAGCTCGATCCGCACGTCCTCCTCGCTCCACAGCGGGTGGAGTTCGCGCACCTGGGCGGCGTCGGCGGTGACGAACACCTCCCGCATCCGCTCCGCGGCCCCGGCGGTCAGGGGCGGGACACGGAAGGCCGGGTCGACGTAGACCGCCCGCACCGGACGTAGGTGGTCCAGGGCCAGGGAGAGCGCCACGCAGCCGATGGAGTGCCCCATGACCAGGTCGGCCCCGGGCGGCAGGGTGTCGACCAGGTCCTGGCGGAGCTCCTCCATCGAGTACTCACCGCGCGGGCTGTCTCCGTGTCCGCGCAGATCCACCCCGATCACCCGGTAGCCGCGCCGGACCAGCTCGCCCTCGACCGCGTGCCAGGTCCGGTGCAGTGCGGCGCCGCCGTGCACGAGGAGGGCGGTGCGCTCTCCGTCTCCGCTGGAGTGAGTGGCGAGGCGCATATCGGGCCTTTCTCCGGAGGGACCGCGGGTGTCACGGGGGTTTCGGAAAGCGTGGGTGCTCGGTCCCGCCCCGGCAACCCCCGCTGCTGGCCGGATCCGGTCAGCATTCGCCTGGAGAAGAGCGGTGCCCGGCCGAAAGCGGGGGCGCCCACCCGGGAGGGGGCGGTGTCCGGCCGGGGAACGCCGCCTCAGGAAGTACCGAGTGTGCCCACCATCGCGGCCAGGTCCGTCAGCTCCGCGGGGTCCTCGCCGGAGGCGTAGCTGCGGTCCGAGGTGAGCGCGCTGACCGAGACAGCCCCCTCCACCAGCAGGGCGGTACTGTCCGCGTTCTCCTTGGTCTCGGGCAGCAGCACGGTCCCGGTGCCCGCCTCGGTCAGCCGGACGTCCTCGGCGGGCTTCCGTCTGCCGAGGGCGGATGGTTGACGTTGATCATGTACTCGGCCGTGAGCAGGTCGGCGCCGTGCAGGCATGCGACGAGGCCGGCGGTGAAGTCGGCGGTGAAGCTGGGGTCGGCCGACTGGACCTTCTCTGCACCAACGACGGCAATCAGGGGCGCTCGTTCCTATGCGGCGGTCGTTGTCGTAGGAGGCTGAATCTCCAGGATGGCCGCGGTGCCGCCCACGGTTTGGTCCTCGTGCATGGTGATCACTTGACTGGGCTGAAGATGCTGCCACTGCGAGGGATCGAGGGGAGCGAGTCGGACAGTGGAGCGCCCACCAGGTCCCTGAGAGGGCGTGAACTCCACCCAGAGCTGGGCGATGTTCAAGACCGATTCACCAGCCGGGGTTCGGTTGCCGATGTCCCACATCGGTCGCAGGACGCCGTTTCCGGGGAGAGGAGTCTGCCGATGGCTCTCACCAGTGGGGTGAAGGGTGAGGTCGGCTCGGATGATTCCATTGCGCGTCTCGTAGCAGCGCCAACGGCACCAGGCCGCGCTGTTTCTCAGATGCATCTGCTCGGCGGCAGTAGCCAGGGCCTCCCAGAAGCTGAGCGGGAGCGGGTGGACGTCGCCGAGTTCTTCCAGCAGGCCGAGGGCCACTTCCCACTTGTCGTGGGTGAGGTAGTCCCAGACGTCGTTGATCGTGATGTCGTTTTCGGTGGCGATCTCTTCGCGAACCAGCAGGGAGGCCGCTTCCAGAAGCTTGGGGACGTCCATGCCCTGATTCTGGACCACTGCTTCCTGGCCACTCCAGCGCGTGAAGGCGAATCCGGCCCTGAGATCGCGGACACCCTGCGCGATGAGTACGGCGGCCGCCTGCCCAGCGGAGCCGCCCCGAACAGGCCGCGGCCCTGCTCATCGCGGCCATGGACGGGCTCCAGCTCCAGTGGCTGCACGATCCGGCTGCGGTGGACATGCCCGCCCTCATCGCCCTGCTGTCCGAAACCCTGCGCGTTGGGGAGCACACGGCCCCCGGGGATTGAGAGCATGGCGCCATGGACGCCCTCGCACTCGTACTCGTACTCCTCATCGGTCTGGCCGTCGGCGCCGCCGTGGGATGGATGCTCGCCCGCGGCCGTGACGCCGAGGCCCGCGCGGACGCCCGGGCCGCGCAGGAGCGCGCAGCCTACGTGGAGGAGCAACTCGCGGACCGGTTCCGTGCGCTGTCCGCACAGGCCCTGGACCAGACCAACCAGCGTTTCCTCGAACTCGCCGAGGGGCGACTGCGCGCGGTCAGCGCCGAGGCCGGCGGGGACCTGGACGAGCGGCGGCGAGCCGTGGAGCGGATGGTGGAGCCGCTGACCGCGACCCTGAACCGGGTAGAGACGCAGCTGCGCGAAGTGGACGCCGGTCGGGCCGCCGCCCACGCCGAACTGGCCAAGCAGGTCGAGTACGTGCGCGAGGGTTCGGAGCGACTGCGGGACCAGACGCAGTCACTGGTGACGGCGCTGCGCAGGCCCGAGGCGCGCGGCCGGTGGGGAGAGCTCCAGCTGCGCAGGGTCGCTGAACTGGCCGGGATGGCCGCGTACTGCGATTTCGAGGAGCAGGCGGTGGCCGGGGCGCAGCGACCGGACATGGTGGTGCGGCTGGCGGGCGGCAAGAACATCGTCGTGGACTCCAAGGTGCCGCTGGCCGCGTACCTGGACGCGGTGGAGACCGGGGAGGGCCCGGAGGCGACGGAGCGGCTGCGCGCGCACGCCAAGCACCTGCGCACCCACGTGGACCAGTTGGCGGCGAAGACGTACTGGGCGGCGTTCACCCCGGCGCCGGAGTTCGTGGTGCTGTTCATCCCGGGCGAGGCGTTCCTGGCCCCGGCGCTGGAGCACGACTCGGAGCTGCTGGAGTACGCGATGGAGCGGCGGGTGCACATCGCGACGCCGACGACCCTGATCTCCCTGCTGCGGACGGCGCAGTACGCGTGGCAGCAGGAGGCGCTGAGCGACAACGCCCGTGAGGTGTTCAACCTGGGCAAACAGCTGCACGCGCGGCTGTCGACGCTCGGCGGGCACGTGGAGGGGCTCGGCCGCGCGCTCAACCGCACGGTGGGCGCCTACAACCAGACCGTGGGGTCGCTGGAGAGCCGGGTACTGGTGACCGCTCGGCGATTCGGTGAGCTGGGCCTGGTGGACAGCGACCTGGACCGGCTCTCAGGGGTGACGGAGCGGCCGCGTACGGTGGCGGCACCGGAGCTCGCGGACTCCTCCCCCGGACTCGGCATCACCCCGGGACTCGACACCCCAGCGGGGTTCGACGTCACCTCGGGGTTCGACGTCACCTCGGGGTTCGACGTCACCTCGGGGCTCGATGTCGGCTCGGAGGCCGGTGTCGGCTCGGGGCCTGCGGGGCCAACCGCGCCCGAGTCGGACATGTCGGTTGTGGGCGTCGCGGACACGGCTGATTTCGGCGGTATTCGGCATGGGAGTAACAGCGGCAACGGATCGACCCAAAAAGAACCCAGGGACACCGACCACGGAGAGTGACGAAACGGCTATGCGTCCGGAACCCGCCAGAACCAGGCGGGGAGATCTCGGCGTCCAAGGGGTGGAAGCCGCGTTCACCCCGGAAGGGGCAAGTGGCCGAAATGACGACACGATCCCAGGAAAGACCCCCGAAAATTTACGAGAAGTGACACACTAAACACTGTGAGTAACAAACTTGGGAGGCGCACGACCATGCCCCCGCGCAAGTCGGACGGTCCGGAGCCCGGACAGGCCCCGTACTTCGTGCGGTCCAACGGTCGCCGCCGGGAGGTGCCGAGCGCGGACAGGACGGCGCGCAGTCACCCCAACACGAACAAGACATCACGCAGTCACCCGAACACGGCCGGAGCCGCCAGGTCAGCTGGGGCCGCCAGTTGGACCCCACCACGCCTGACCGGGCGCGGCGGGGTCCTGCTGATCGTGGTGTTCAGCTTCGCCGGAACGATGCTCGCCCACCTGACGGCCACTCCGGCCGCCCCGGGTCTGGCCTTCACCCTCGCCTGTCTGATCACCGCGGCCGTGGTCCGCCCCAGCGACCTGCTGTCGCTCTCGGTGAGCCCGCCCATCGCCTACTTCGTCGCCGTGGTCGCCGCCGAGAGCCTCCTGGCCCTGGGCAACGAGGGGTTCGCCCGGGTCCTCATCCTGGGCCTGGCCTCCCGCCTGGCCGAGGTCGCGCCGTGGCTGTTTCTCGGCACGGCGCTGGTACTGGTCATCTCGGTCTTCCGCGGCCTGCCCGGCAACCTGCGCAACCTCGGCGACGAACTCAACGGCCGCAAGTAGGGCTCACGGGCGTAGGTCCGGCCGACGGGGTGCGGGTTCGGTCAGAAGGGTGCGTCGGAGTCCTGGGGCTCGTCGGCGCGGCGTTCGTCCATGGCGGCGGCCAGCTTGGCGCGGGCACCCTCGAGCCAGCGCTCGCAGATGCGGGCCAGCTCCTCACCGCGCTCCCACAGGGCCAGGGACTCCTGGAGGGTGAGACCGCCCGACTCCAGTCTGCGGACGACGTTGTTCAGCTCCTCCCGGCTCTCCTCGTAGCTCAGTTCCGGGACCTCGGTCTGCTCGGCCATGTCTACTCCCCCTCTGTGGTGTCCGTCGTGCCGGTGGCATCCGTTGTGGCGCTGTCCGCGGCGGGCTTCTTCTTGGCGGCCGTGGACTTGGCTCCCCCGGACTTCGCGCCCCCGGACTTCGCGGCTCCGGATTTGGTGCGTTTGGGTTTGACGGGTGCGGGCTCCGCCGCCTCGGATTTCTCCGGGTCCTCCGATTCCTCCGGCTCGACGGTGCCGTCCAGGGAGTCGACCGTGGCGCGCAGGCCGTCCTCGGCGAAGCGTAGGCGCAGGGTCTCGCCCACCGCGGGTTCGGTAGCGGAGCGGACCACGGAGCCGTCCTCGCGCTGCACGATCGCGTAGCCGCGCGCCAGCGTGGTGGCCGGGGACAGGGCGTGCAGGCGGGCCTCGGTGTGGCCGAGTCCCTCCGTGGCGCGGTCCAGCGAGATCGTCAGACTCCGGCGGGCGCGATCGCGCAGTTCCAGGACCTGTTCGGTGAGGCGTTCGGTCTCCCGGACCGGGTCGGCCAGGACCGGGCGGGAGCGCACGCTCGCCAGCCAGGTGAACTCCCGGTCCACACCACCCTTGATGACCCGGCGGCCGCGGTCGCGGAGCTGGCGGATGATCTCCAGCTGCTCGCCCACGTCCGGGACGGTGCGCTTGGCGGCGTCGGTGGGGGTGGAGGCCCGCACGTCCGCCACGTGGTCCAGCAGAGGCGCGTCCTGTTCGTGGCCGATCGCGCTGACCACCGGAGTGGCCGCGGCCGCAACGGCGCGGACCAGGGCTTCATCGGAGAAGGGCAGCAGGTCCTCCATGGAACCACCGCCCCGGGCGATCACAATGACGTCGACCTCGGGGTGCGAGTCCAGGTCGTGCAGCGCCTCGGTCACCTCGCGGGTGGCGCGGTCGCCCTGGACCGCCACCTGACGGACCTCGAAACGCACGGCGGGCCAGCGGCGGCGGCTGTTCTCCAGCACGTCGCGTTCGGCGGCGGAGTCACGCCCGCAGATGAGACCGACGGTGTTGGGCAGGAACGGCAGCGCACGCTTGCGGGCCGGATCAAAGACGCCCTCGGCGGTCAGGGTGCGCCGCAGCTGCTCCAGGCGGGCCAGCAGTTCACCGATACCGACGTGCCGGATCTCCCGGGCCCGCAGCGAGAAGGTGCCCTTGAGCTGGTAGAAGTCGGGTTTGGCGTGTATGACCACACGATCGCCCGGGCCCGGAGCCGGTTCCTGGCGGCGCAGGACCGAGGTCTCGCAGAGCACGCGGATGGAAGCGTTGGCGACCGGGTCGCGCAGGGTCATGTAGGACATGCGGCCGCGCGAGTTGAGCTCGGCGATCTGTCCCTCGACCCAGATCGCGCCCAGCCGATCGATCCAACCGCCGACCGCTTGGAGTACGGCCCTGACCGGTTGCGGTGATTCCGCGGAACTCTCCATGCCCATGGCTCCAGAGCCTAGGCCAGGGCGACGACAGTTCCGCGAAGGGTCGACGTCACGGGGTTGCGTCACAGGGTTGCGGCGCGGGCTTTCGGTACCGGATCGCGGAACCGGAACGACGGAAGAACACCGCGGCCCCGGAGCCAGTGCGGGCCCGGGTGGGCCGGGCTCCGGGGCAGGATGCGACTTCGGCTGAGCCCGGGGCGTTGCGGCCGGACTCAGGTCACCGCGGACAGGCTCAGGCCTCGGCCTCGAGCTTGGCGATGCGGTTGTCGTACATCTTGATGAACTCGGAACGGCCCTCGTGCGCGACCTCGTAGGCGCGCAGGTCGCGGACCTGCTCGATGGTGAGCTTGCGCAGGCGGGCCCGGATGGACGGCAGGGTGAGCTCGTCGTAGGTGGGCACGGCCAGGTCCTCGACGGCGGGAGCGGCCCCCTTGCGGACCTTCTCCAGGACCTCGTCGCTGGCGACGGTGGTGTGCGCTTCGGCGGCCTCGATCTCCTCGGCCAGCGCGGAGCCGTCCTCGGGGACGTCGGCGGTGGCCGGGGTGGAGGCTTCGCCCTTGGGCTCCTCGACCAGCTTGGCGGCCTCGGCGGCCTCCGTGGCGGGGGCCTCGGCGGGGGTTTCGGCTTCGGTGAGGGCTTCCTCCTTGCTCTTGTCCTCGGTCGCCGCCTCCTCGGAAGCGGGCTTTTCCTGGGCGGACTCCGTGTCCGCCTTCTTCACGGGCTCGGCGTCCGACTTCTCGTCGGACGCGTTGGCGGGAGCCTCGGTGGCGGCTTCGGCGGTCTCGGCGGTCTCCGCCGGGGCCTCGGCCTTCTCCACCGTCTCCGCGGTCTCTGTCGCGGGAGTCTCGTCCTGCTTGTCCTGCACGGTCGTGACGACCGGGTCCTTGCGCCCGAAGATGCCCTTGAACAGGGAAGTCAGCTTCGTGACGATGGTCGGGTTCGACATAGGACGGGGGCTCCTGATGCTCTCGGCGTTGGGCCGGCGGCGCGCGTCCAGCAAACCAGGCAAGGCCGAGTTGAGGGCGAACCGCCTCATAACAGATGCGATGGTGAACCAGGATAGAGGAGGGAGTAACAGCATGAGCAGGCGGGAAGTGAACGATTTCGCCACTTCGAAGCCCAACCGGATACGTTCCGTTACTGTGGCGTCACCTGCACGTGGCCTCTCCGATAGGTATGCCCAGATCGGTGCCCTATCCCACACCCGAACCCACAGCCCCAGATGGCACCTAGGATGTGTTGTATGACTGCGACGACGACTGCCACGAACCAACGCCGTGTGCTACTCGCCAACCCCCGGGGATACTGCGCCGGTGTCGACCGAGCGGTCATCACCGTCGAGAAGGCCCTGGAGCAGTACGGCGCCCCGATCTACGTGCGCAAGCAGATCGTGCACAACACGCACGTCGTGCGCACCCTCGAGGAGCGCGGCGCGATCTTCGTGGAGGAGACCGAGGAGGTGCCCGAGGGCGCCATCGTGATCTTCTCCGCGCACGGGGTCTCCCCGGCCGTCCACGAGCAGGCCGCCGAGCGTCAGCTCAAGACCATCGACGCCACGTGTCCGCTGGTCACCAAGGTGCACAAGGAAGCCCAGCGCTTCGCCAAGGAAGACCGCGACATCGTCCTCATCGGCCACATCGGCCACGAGGAGGTCGAGGGCACCAGCGGCCACGCCCCCGAGCACATCCAGATCGTGGAGAGCCCGGACGAGGTCGACAAGGTCAAGGTCCGGGACCCGAACAACGTCTCCTGGCTGTCCCAGACCACCCTCTCGGTGGACGAGACCAACCAGACGGTGGACGCGCTCCAGAAGAAGTTCCCGAACCTGCTCGCCCCGCCCAGCAACGACATCTGCTACGCCACGTCCAACCGCCAGGACGCCGTCAAGGCGATGGCACCCGAGTGCGAACTCGTGATCGTGGTCGGCTCCGACAACTCCTCGAACTCCGTGCGCCTGGTCGAGGTCGCCCTGGACGCCGGAGCGGACGCCTCGTACCTGATCGACAACGCCACCCTCATGGACGAGGCCTGGCTCGAGGGCGTCACCACGGTGGGCGTGACCAGCGGCGCCTCCGTGCCCGACATCCTGGTGCGGGAGCTGCTCGACAAGCTGGCCGGCCACGGCTTCGGCTCGGTCAGCCCGGTGACGACCGCCGACGAGACACTCACCTTCTCGCTGCCCAAGGAGCTCCGCCGCGACCTGCGCGCCGAGTGAATGAGCGGTGAGCGGTAGCTGGTGCTCGGTGAGCAGCGAGAAGGCCTAGCCACATCGACAGCACCCGGCGAGGGCGCAGACCGAACGACGACGGGCCCCGGAGAACCACGCAGGTCGTGGATTCTCCGGGGCCCGTTGCATGGCCCGTAACGAGAAAACGGCAGTGAAGGCCCCGGGCTCCTCCGGTCTGCGCGAAACGCCTGGCCGTGTCGCGGCCGGTCACGCGCCCGGACGGAACAGCGGCGGCGAAGGCGGCAGACTCCCCAGCCCGGCGCGCACCGGTCCCCGTGTCGCGGCCGGTCACGCGCCCGGACGGAACAGCGGCGGCGAAGGCGGCAGACTCCCCAGCCCGGCGCGCACCGGTCCCCGTGTCGCGGCCGGTCACGCGCCCGGACGGAACAGCGGCGGCGAAGGCGGCAGACTCCCCAGCCCGGCGCGCACCGGTCCCCGTGTCGCGGCCGGTCACGCGCCCGGACGGAACAGCGGCGGCGAAGGCGGCAGACTCCCCAGCCCGGCGCGCACCGGTCCCCGTGTCGCGGCCGGTCACGCGCCCGGACGGAACAGCGGCGGCGAAGGCGGGAGCTCCCCCAGGCCTGCGCGCAGCGGGCCGCGTGTCGCGGCCGGTCATTCCCAGCGACGGAACAGCGGCGACGAGGGTGGGCAGGGAGCCGGGCAAGGCGCTCACCGGGCCGCGTGCCGCGGCGGTGGGGCGAAAGCAGGCAGGGTGAGTGGGGACGGTTTCAGAGTGGGGATGGCACCCGAAACCCGCACCTGGGACTGTCCGCTGCTTCCGAAACCCCTATATCCCCGATGATCTTGCTACCAGAAGCAAGTTCGGCGCCGAACTTGCTTCTGGTAGCAAGATCATCTTCAAACAGAGGACCGAAACAGGCACCCGGCCCCAGACACCACCACTGACCTCGCCGCCGCTTGTCCGTCGCCGACCTTGACCAGCCGCGACACGCGACCCGATTCCTGCCGGGGTGGGGAACTAGGCGTCCGCGTCCGCGTCCGTGTCCGCGTCCGTGTCTTCGTCGGGGTTCGCGTCCGCTTCCGACTCTTCGTCCGAGTCTTCCGTGTCGCGGAGGGGGAAGGTCTTCAGACTTTCGGCCAGGACGGCGAACTCGTCGACGCTGGTGCTGCCAGCGATGATCAGGGTCCGGTCTTCCTCGCGCAGAACGAGGGCGCCCCAGTCGTCGGAGTCCAGGTGCTCCCACTCCTGGTCGCCGACCATCACGGTGCCCACCGGCTCGGCGTCCTGGACGCTGCTACGCACCACGTTGTCGGGGTCGCCGTCGCTCTGGATCAGCCTCGCGTGGCTGTCCTGCGGGGTGGCGAAACCGAGGGACCACTCGACCGGGCCGGTGGTGTCCAGGGTGGAGCTGGTGGGGATCCAGCCCTCCGGAAGGTCTTCGGAGGGGGCCGTGACCGGGTAGTCGGCGGCGTCCCTGAGCACCTCGATGTCCGGGCGGAACTCCACAGTGGGAATGTGTTCGCCCGATCGCGAGGAGACCACGAACGACATCACCAGCAGGATCCCCACGAGGATCCCGAGGGAGATGGCGTAGTTCTTGAAGGTGGCGTTGGCCCGGCTGTATGAACTCATGACAATGACCAGCTTGCCCCAGGTCCCGGGGCGCTTCGACCGGGGGTGCACTTAGCGCACGTGAGCGGGGACTCGCCCGGAGCGGGAACTCTTTTCGGCCGACTAGTTCTGCAGGCGGTTACGGGGTTCGAGTTCGGTGAGCAGGCCGGTGATGTCGTCAGCGAGGCGGTGGGCGTCGGCGTCGTCGCGGCGGACGACCTCGGCGACGGCCAGGAGCATGGAACCGCTCACCACGATCAGCAGCGCCTCGTCCACGGGCTCGTCCGCCTTGCGGAACAGCGCCACGTTGCGGTCGGTCCACTGGGTGAGCCGAGAGCGCAGTTGATAGTCGAAGCCGGGCGGCCCGTCGCCGCTGAAGAACAGTCGCGCGGTCTCCCGCTCCTCGATGCAGCCGAGGAGGTAGGCGTGCGCCGCGATGTTCATCAGCCGTGTGGGATCGCTCTCACCTTCGGCTCGCGCGTCGCGGACCGCCTGGTGGGTGCGCTCCTGCTGCCGGTGCTGGAACTCCTCGTACAGGGCGATGTACAGATCCGCCTTGCCGGTGAAGTGGTGGTAGAGGCTGCCGACACTGGCCCCGGCGACCGAGACGACCTCGCTCACCCCAGCCTTGGCGAAACCCACGGTGCGAAACACCTGGGCCGCGGCCTTCAGCAGGGCACTGCGGGTGGCCGCGCCACGCGGCGAGACCCGCGCGGGCTTGTCCGTCTTGTCCACTGTCACGCCCTCACTCCTGTCCGGGTCCCCGCCAGGGTAGACCGTAACCGCCCCAGGCGACACGCTGGCGCCCCCGCCCACCCCTGCGTTCCCTCCGGCCTGGACCACTGGGGGGTCACGTCGGGTGACTACCCTAAGACGTGAATCCCACCCTGTTTCCTGACGGAAGGTGTCACGTCAATGTCGCAGTCCAGTAGCCCGTCCGCGCAGCCCTCGGCGCCCGACCGTAACCTCGCGCTGGAACTGGTCCGCGTCACCGAGACCGCCGCGCTCGCCGCGGCCCGTTGGGTCGGCAAGGGCGACAAGCTCGGCGCCGACGGTGCCGCGGTACGAGGCATGCGCCACATGATCAGCACCGTGTCGATGAACGGCACCGTGGTGATCGGCGAGGGCGAGAAGGACAACGCCCCCATGCTCTACAACGGCGAGCGCGTCGGTGACGGCGGCGGCACCGAATGGGACGTCGCGGTCGACCCGATCGACGGCACCACCCTGACCGCCATGGGCATGCCCAACGCCATCGCCGTGATCGCGATGAGCCCGCGCAACACCATGTTCGACCCCTCCGCGGTGTTCTACATGGAGAAGCTGGCCACCGGCCCCGAGGCGGCCGACGTGGTGGACATCGCCGCCTCCCCCGCGGAGAACATCCGCGCCGTGGCCCGCGCCAAGGGCAAGTCCCCGCAGGACGTCACGGTGGTGATCCTGGACCGTCCGCGCCACAAGCAGCTGGTCCAGGACGTGCGCGACGCGGGCGCCCGGATCAAGTTCATCAGCGACGGTGACGTCGCGGGCGCCATCATGGCAGCCCGCCCCGGCACCGGCGTCGACCTGATGCTGGGCATTGGCGGCACCCCCGAGGGCATCATCACCGCCTGCGCGATGAAGTGTCTGGGCGGTGTCATCCAGGGCCGCCTGTGGCCCAAGGACGACGAGGAGCGCCAGAAGGCCATCGACGCCGGCCACGATCTGGACCGCGTGCTGAACACCGACGACCTCGTCTCCTCGGATGACGTGTTCTTCGCCGCGACCGGCATCACCGACGGCGAGCTGGTCGGCGGGGTCCGCTACGAGTCCACCGGTGTGACCACCGACTCCCTCGTGATGCGCGGCCGCAGCGGCACCGTGCGCCAGGTCCGCAGCGAGCACCGCCTGAGCAAGCTGTCGGCCTACAGCGGAGTGGACCTCACCTCCGCCCCGGAGTAACTGGCGCGGTCGGAGTGGTCGGAGTGGTCGAAACAGCCCTGTGCGGCTACCGCGCGCATGCGAACCACTCCGGCCGCACCGGCATCACACTCACCACTGGCCCCGCGGCCGCGCTTGTCCCCTGAACACCCCTCGTCGGAGGTCCGATGTCCTACCCAGATCCCCCGCAGCAGCCCCAGTGGCAGCAGCCGCAACAGCCTGGCCAGGGGTTCACTCCGCCGCAGGGACCCGGTCAGCCGTACTTCGCCCCGCCCCAGCAGCCAGGCGGCCAGTACACCGGCGGTCAGTACACCGGCGGTCAGTACCCGGGGCAGCAGTACCCCGGCGGCCAGCCGCCGCAGGGCCCTGGCGCCCCCATGGGACCCGGCGGTCCCGGCCAGCCGCCCTACGGCGGCCAGTACTCCGGCGGGCAGGTCCCGCCGTCCGGGGGCGGTCGCAAGTGGCTGATCCCGGCGGCCGCCGGTGTGGCCCTGGTGGTCATGGGCGGCACCATCTGGGCGGCCGCGTCGCTGGTCAACTTCAGCGGCCCGCAGCCGGAGTCGGTCCTGCCCGGAAACTCCGTGGCCTTCGCCAAGGTCGACCTGGACATCGACGGCTCCCAGATCATCGACCTGCTGCGGTTCGCTGGCAAGCTCCCGGACGAGCTCACCGAGGACACCGCTGAGCTGGATGAGGACACCTCCGGCGCCTTCGCCGAGATGTTCTCGGACGCCTTCGACGTCAACCTGCGCCGGACCGAGGAGTGGATCGGCAACAAGGTCGGCCTGGCCGTCTGGCCCACCGGCGACTCCGAGGCCGCGGTCGCGGGCGACACGGCCATGGCGCTGGCGCTGTCCGTCGAGGACGCCGCGGCGGCCGAGGAGCAGTTCGTGGAGCTCCGCGACAGCGACGACGTGTACTTCGAGATGGTCGACGACTTCGTGGTCTTCACCGAGGGTGAGGCCGGGATCAACGACTACAACGACCAGATGTCGGAGCACGGCGACCTGGAGAGCGACGACACCTACAGCGGCGACCTCGGCAACGTGCCCAGGGGCAGCATCGCACTGGCCTGGACGGACCTGGGCGAACTCGGTCAGATGTCCGGAATCAGCGACGAGCTCTCCCGCGAACTCGGGACCTCCGGCGACTCCCTCGACGGCCGGATGACCGCCTCGGTGCGGGTGGACGGCGACTACCTCGAGGCCCGGATGGACATCTTCGGCTTCGAGGTGGAGAACGAGGACGTGTCCTGGTTGGCCGGCTCTGCGGGTTCGGGTCTGGACGCCATGGGGGGTCTACCCGCCGACACCGTGATGGCCTTCGGCGGCAGCGGTCTGGACGAGTCCCTGCGTACCGCGTGGGAGGACGACGAACTCCCGTTCCTCAACGCTGGCGACCGCACCGAGATGGAGGACTTCTTCAACTCCGTCGGCGCCCCGCTGCCGGACGGCTTCACCTCGCTCCTGGGTACCTCCACGGCCTTCGGTCTGACCGACTTCGACCCGGACTCCTTCAACTGGGAACCGTCCTTCGAGTACCGGGCGGTCGACGGCGACGAGCGCGCGCTCGAGGGCTTCCTGGACGAGGCCTTCGGCAGTCCTTACTCCGCTCTCCCGATGCCCAGCGTCAGCTCGGACGGTGACACGGTGGTGGTCTCCAACGGCCGGGGCGGCTCGGGCCGTCTGGGTGAGGATGACGTCTTCCAGCAGACCATGCAGAACCTGGACGACGCGGTGCTGGCCGGATACTTCGACCTGCGCCAGGTGCTGAGCCGGGACCAGGTGGACTCCCCCGACCAGTGGGGCGCGGTTGGTCTGGGCATGAGCGTCCTCGACGAGGGCCAGCGGGCCGTCATCGAACTGCGTTGGTCGCCCAGCGGCGGCTGACCAAGGATTCAGCACGACGGCGTGGCAGGGGCTCCCTGCCACGCCGTCGTTGTCTCCGAGGTCTAGTTCACGACCCTGCGGCGCATCTGGAAGGAGGCCAGGTTCCACATGAGCACGACGAAGCCCAGCAGCACCCCCACGTGCATCAGCGCCGTGCCCGTCTCCAGCCCGCCGAAGACGGAGCCGCGGATCAGCTCGACCGCGTGGTAGAGCGGGTTGACCATGGCCGCGGTCTGCACCCAGCCGGGCAGTTCGGTGAGCGGGAAGAACGTGCCCGCCATCAGGAACAGCGGGGTGA
The DNA here is from genome assembly GCF_000340985.1 of Nocardiopsis valliformis DSM 45023. NCBI lineage: Bacteria > Bacillati > Actinomycetota > Actinomycetes > Streptosporangiales > Nocardiopsidaceae > Nocardiopsis > Nocardiopsis valliformis. The sequence continues at coordinate 75,643 of NZ_ANAZ01000009.1, read as the reverse complement.
ACAGGCCGCTGAACACGTAGTCCATGGAGCGCACCGAGGTGATCACCGCGGAGATCCAGATGCCGAAGAGCGCGAAGGCGAACCCGGCGAGGAAGGCGATGAGGGGTACCAGCAGCATCCCGGGGCCGGGCTGGAGCCCGAACCCGATCGCCACCAGCAGCGGCACGCAGCCGTAGACCCCGGCCCGCATGGCCAGCCACAGGGCCTCGCCGGTGACCAGTTCGCGCACGTCGACGGGGGCGGCCAGGATGCCCTCGTAGGTGTGCAGGAAGCGGCGTTTGATGAAGGTGTTGATGACGGCGGGCATCATCGACTGGAACATGACCGACACCGCGACGATGCCGGTGCCGAGGAAGTCGATGTAGCTGAACCCGGCGAGGGTGCCGATGAGGGCGCCCATGCCGAATCCGAAGCAGAGCAGGTAGAGGGTGGGCTCGACGACGGCCGCGAAGGTCGTGGCCCGCCAGGACTGTCCGTACAGGATCCACTCGCGGGCGACCACCCCCATGACCGCGTCGGCCTCGAAGCGTCCCGGTTTGGCGTGCCGTTCCGGGCGGGCGTCGTCGCGGCGCTGCGTCAGGCTCATTCCACGGACTCCCCGGTCAGGGTCACGAACACGTCTTCGAGGTTGCTGTCCCTGCGGTCGGGGGTGCCCAGGCGGTCGCGGACCGACTCCGGGAGCTCCTCGGCGCGCAGCACGGACAGGGTGGTGCCGGTCCGACGCGTGGTGAAGCCGTGCCCGTTGACCAGCCGCTCCAGCTCGGCCATGCCGCCCTCTCCGTCGGGTGTGTACTCCTCGACGCTGGCTCCGGCGTACTTGGCGACGAGGTCGGCGGGGGCGCCCCGCTCGACGACCCGCCCCTTGGCCATGAGGGCGACCTCGTCGGAGAGGCGTTCGGCCTCCTCGATGTAGTGGGTGGACATCAGGACGGTGGCGCCCTCGTCGCGCAGGGCGGTGATGACGCCCCACAGTTCCTGGCGCACCTGCGGGTCGAGGCCGACCGTGGGCTCGTCCATGAGGACCAGTTCGGGCCGGTGCAGGAGGGCGCGGACGATGAGCAGGCGCCGCCGCATCCCGCCGGAGAGGTCGTCGACGGGGGTGTCGCCGCGGTCGCTGAGCTGGGCCAGGCGCAAGGTGCGGGCGATGGCCTCCTTGCGGCGGGCCCGCGGGACCCGGTACAGGAACGAGAACATCCGCAGGTTCTGCTCGACGGTGAGTTCCTCGTCGAGGTTGTCGTGCTGGGGGACGACACCCATGCGGGCGCGGGCCCACTTGGACTCTGCGGGGATCGCATGGCCGAGGATGCTGATGTCGCCCTCGTCGGCGATGGACTGGGCGGTGAGCATCTTCATGGTGGTGGACTTGCCCGCGCCGTTGGGGCCGAGAAGGCCCAGGACGACTCCCTGGGGCACTTCCAGGTCGAGTCCGTCGACGGCGGCGAGTGAACCGAAGCGCTTGACGACGCCGCGCAGGTGGATGGCCGGCACGGCGGAGACGTCCCGGGAGGTCATGGCAGCGCTCCCGGGTACTGCCCGTCCGGGCTCTGGTGAGGTCATGGGAACACCGTAGACACCGGGTCGGACATTTTTCCAACCCTTTTTTCCGCGCACGCCCGACGCAAGGAATACATTTGTGGCGATTTTTATACCATCAACCGAAAACAAACCTTATAGATAAGTCAAGCATCCGTCAACCTAGCAGGTCAGAACCCTTTATTCCGGAAAAGCTTCCCTTTTCGATCCATGTCTGTATAGTCGCCATCCATACCTTTCGGACGGGCTGGAACCCCCGACTGGCCCCGTGCCACGGGCTGTCCGAAAGGTAGTCCCTCCAGCCCGGACGGCCGTGCGGACTCGCGAACCGCACGGCTCCCCCGCTAGTCCACGACTTGAGGAGAACCCCCTATGAGGTTCGGACGTCTCATGCGCTCCGCCGCCGTCCTGGCGGTCGCACCCGTCGCCGTCGCCGGCCTGGCCGCCTCTCCGGCCAACGCCCACGGCACACTCGGCAACCCGATCAGCCGGATCGCCGCCTGCTACGCCGAAGGCCCCGAGAACCCGCAGTCGGAGATGTGCGTCCGCCTGGTCGAGGAGAACGGCACCCAGCCGCTCTACGACTGGCACGAGGTCAACATCGCCAACGCCGACGGCCAGCACCGCGAGATCATCCCCGACGGCCAGCTGTGCAGCGCCGGACGGGACAAGTACTCCGCCCTGGACAACCCGGGCGACTGGGCGAGCACGGCGGTCACCAGCCTGCCCTCCGGCGGTGACCACACCTTCGAATACACCGCCGCGGTACCGCACGCCGGTTACATCGAGTACTACGTGACCACCGACGACTGGGACCCGAGCACCCCGCTGACCTGGAGCGAGCTCGAGTCGGAGCCCTTCGCCGTTGACGACCAGCCGGTCGCCGAGAACGGCACCTACACCATGACCGCCGAGCTGCCCGCCAAGAGCGGCGAGCACCTGATCTACACGATCTGGCAGCGCACGGACAGCCCCGAGGCCTTCTACACCTGCTCCGACGTCACCTTCGGCGGTTCGAACGCCCAGGTGACCCAGGCCGCCGCCGACACCGCGCCCTTCACCGTGGACGAGACCGCCTACGAGGACCTCGACCACGACCACACCGAGGCCACCACCGAGGAGGGCACCGAGGCCGCGGCCGAGGACACCCCCGAAACCGCCACCGAGGGCGCTGAGGCCGACGAGGCCGCCGCCCCGCACAGCGACCACGCCGCCGGAGGTGAGGAGCTGGCCAGGACCGGCACCGCGATCACCGCCCTCTTCGGCACCGCCATCGCGCTGATGGCCGCGGGCGCCGCCGCCCTGCACCTGGCACGCAAGCGCCGCGCCACCGCCTAGAACCCCGGGAACACGGCCCCGAGGAACGGCCCCGGACACGGAAGACCCCGTGTCCGGGGCCGCCTACCGTCCACAGGCGAAGGAAAACCCGTTGCGCTCATATCCGACCCGTGTCTACCGTTGAGGGGTCGGAAACGGACTCGAACGAGCCGGGGCCCACCAGCCCTCAGCTCTAGGACAGGTGTAGATGCCCCGGAACGCGCCGAGCGCGCCTCACAGCCGCGCGGGATTCCGCATGCCCTCACTCCAGATGGACGGCTGACCGGACCCGCCCCCGTCGAGACCCGCTCGGCGCTCTTGCTGTTGATCTCTTTTCACTCTCCAGCAAGGAGTTCCCGGGTTGTCCACCACCGACCCCACACCTTTCGTCTGCGTGCTCTGCGGTCTGTCCGTGTCCGACCTCGGACCCGACCACCAGCCGCGCGACCACTGCCCCAGCTGTCTGAGCTCCCACCACGTGCACGACCAGCACGACGGCGGCGCCTCCGACTGCGACGGGCGCATGACACCCATCTCCGTCGTCGTACCGCGCGACGGCCGCTGGAGACTCGTCCACCGCTGCGTGCGCTGTGACGAACTCTCCGAGAGCGCCGTGGCCAGTGACGACAACCCGCTCGTCCTGATGCGCATCGCCGTGCGCCCGCTCGCCGAACCGCCGTTCCCGCTCGAAATGCTCGGGGAGGTGTGAGCGTGGGCCGACGCAACCACCGCGACCGGGCACAGCCGCAGCGCCGCAAGACCGTACTGCGCGCACGCGGGGAACAGGGCCGCCAATCCGGGCCACCGGCAGCGGATTCCTTCCGCTGCGCCCACTGCCGGCTCGACGTGCCGCTGCGGGCACTGGGCACCGCACACCGCAACCACTGCCCGCACTGCCTCACCAGCCTGCACGTGGACGGCCGGGTCCCGGGCGACCGGGCCGCCGACTGCCACGGCCGGATGGAGGCGGCCAGTGTCAGCGCCCGACCCGACGGGGAATGGCTGATCATCCACCGCTGCCTCTCGTGCGGGGAGCTCAGCGCCAACCGGGTCGCGGGCGACGACAACGCCCGCGCCCTGGTCCGGCTGGCGGTGCGGCCGCTCTCGGCCACCACCGCACGCCGCGCTCTGATGCTCTTGTAGGCGTTACCTGCGAAGACGGCCGCGGGTCCGGGTCCGCCCGGACCCGCGGCCGTTCCCTCCACCACCACCGCGGCCCCTCTGTGACCGCGATTCCTCTACCCTTGGGGCCGTGAGTGAGGAAGTCTCCCCCGCCCGGATGAGGGCCTCCAACAACGACCGCGAACGCGTCAGCGAGGTCCTACGCGCCGCCGTGACCGACGGCCGGATCGACATGGAGGAGTTCGAGGAGCGCCTCCACCGGGCCCAGGAGGCCAGGTTCCTCGGTGACCTGCCCGAACTCACCGCCGATCTCCTGCCCCCCGCGGAACAGCCCATCCAGCTCGCCCCCGAGCCGATGGTCAGCTGGTTCACCACCCTCAGGCGCAAGGGCCGCTGGGTCGCGCTCCCCAACGAGCAGGCCGGGGCGGTGCTCGGGCACACCGAGATCGACATGCGCGAGGTCCTGCTCACACACAACCACCACCGGATGTCCGTGAGCACCTTCCTCGGCAAGGTCGTCATCGACGTCCCCGAGGGCGTCGAAGTCCGGATGAAGGGCTGGTCCTTCCTCGGCAGGCGCAGCACCAACGCCCGCCAGAGCACCATGTCCAACCCGCCGGTCCTGGAGATCGACGGGTTCTGCCTGTTCGGCAGCGTGCGCGTGCGCGCCCCCAGGCGCCGTCTCTTCCTCGGCCGCCGCCGCGCCCGCCGCCAGCTCAACGGCTGATCTCTGACCTGGGGCGATGTCAACATGACACGTGCAACACCGTGAACCCCGGGTGAAGTGCGATGTGCTCTGCCGCGTCTGGCAGGCTTTAGGTCACAGGTTTTCCCAGGAGAGATGGGTTGTCATGAGCGAGTTCCGTATCGAGCACGACTCGATGGGTGAGGTCAAGGTCCCCGCCAAGGCCAAGTGGCGGGCCCAGACCCAGCGTGCCGTCGAGAACTTCCCGATCTCGGGGCAGGGGCTGGAGAACGCCCACATCGCCGCGCTCGGCGAGATCAAGGCCGCCGCCGCCAAGGTGAACGCCGAGCTCGGCGTGATCTCCGACGACATCGGCAAGGCCATCCGTGAGGCCGCCCTCGAGGTCGCCGACGGCAAGTGGAACGACGAGTTCCCGATCGACGTCTTCCAGACCGGTTCGGGTACCTCCAGCAACATGAACACCAACGAGGTCGTGGCCACCGTCGCCAAGGAGCGCACCGGCGTCGACGTCCACCCGAACGACCACGTGAACGCCTCGCAGTCGTCCAACGACGTGTTCCCGTCCTCCATCCACATCGCCGCCACCTCGGCCGTGCAGAACGAGCTGATCCCGGCACTGCGCCACCTGGAGGGCGAGCTCACCCGCAAGTCCATCGAGTTCGCGTCGGTCGTCAAGAGCGGCCGCACCCACCTGATGGACGCCACCCCGGTCACTCTGGGCCAGGAGTTCGCCGGGTTCGCCGCGCAGGTCCGCTACGGCGTCGAGCGCATCGAGGCCGTCCTGCCGCGCGTGGCCGAGCTGCCCCTGGGCGGTACCGCGGTCGGCACCGGCATCAACACCCCGGAGGGCTTCTCCGCCCGGGTCATCGCCGAGATCGCCGCCAACACCGGTCTGCCGCTGACCGAGGCCCGCGACCACTTCGAGGCGCAGGGCGCCCGTGATGGTCTGGTCGAGCTCTCCGGCCAGCTGAGGACGATCGCGGTCGGCTACTGCAAGATCGCCAACGACATCCGCTGGATGGGTTCGGGCCCGACCACCGGTCTGTCCGAGATCTTCCTCCCCGACCTCCAGCCGGGCTCATCGATCATGCCGGGCAAGGTCAACCCGGTCCTGTGCGAGGCCATGCTCCAGGTCTCCTCGCAGGTCGTCGGTAACGACGCCGCGGTGGCCTTCGGCGGTGCCTCCGGCAACTTCGAGCTCAACGTCCAGCTGCCGATGATCGCGCGCAACGTGCTCGAGTCCATCCGCCTGCTGGCCAACGTCTCCACGGTCTTCGCCGACCGCTGCGTGGCCGGGATCAAGGCCAACGAGGAGCAGTGCCGCGTCTACGCGGAGTCCTCCCCGTCGATCGTGACGCCGCTCAACCGCTACATCGGCTACGAAGAGGCCGCCAAGGTCGCCAAGCAGTCGCTGGCCGAGAAGAAGACCATCCGCGAGGTCGTGCTCGAGCGCGGCTACATCAAGGACGGCAAGCTCACCGAGGAGCAGCTCGATGCCGCCCTCGACGTCCTCAAGATGACCAACTCCCAGTAGACAGGTCACCCAGGGCCAAGGGGCACCTCGCGTACGCGAGGTGCCCCCTCTCACGTGATCAGGTACCGATTCGGTTCCGCACCCTGCCCGGTAGGAACCTTCCCCACCTGGTCGGCGTCGGACATTCTTAGTCAGACCACACCGTTTCACTGCCCGCTTCGAGAGGGCGACAGATGTCGAGTAACAGCCAACAGACCATTGCGAACCGCTACGTGCTGCGCCGTGAACTCGGCCGTGGCGGCATGGGCATCGTCTGGGAGGCGCACGACACGGCCCTGGACCGGGTCGTGGCGATCAAACAGGTCATCCTCCCCGGCCACTTCACCGACACCGAACGCGACGACGCCCACGCCCGGGTCCGCCGCGAGGCCCAGTCCGCCGCACGGATCGCCCACCCCACCGTCATCACCATCCACGACGTGTTCGAATACGAACACAACCCGTGGGTGGTCATGGAACTGGTCGAGGGCGGATCCCTCCAGGAGATGCTCGCCGAAACCGGCGCACTGCCCCCGGACACCGTCGCCGACATCGCCGAATCCCTGCTCCAGGCCGTACGCGCCGCCGACACGGCGGGGGTCCTGCACCGGGACATCAAACCCGGAAACATCATGATGTCCACCGACGGGCGCGTCATCCTCACCGACTTCGGCATCGCCACCATGGAGGGCGGGCCGAGCATCACCCGCACCGGCGCACTGATCGGCTCCCCCGAATACATGCCCCCCGAACGCCTCGAAGGCGGACCGGCCGAGCACCGGGGCGACCTGTGGAGCATCGGCGTCACCCTCTACGCCGCCGTGGAGGGCACCTCCCCCTTCCGCCGCGACTCCATCACCGCCGCCATCGCCGCCGTCATCTCCGCCCCACTGCCACCCATGACCCGCGCCGGATGGCTCGAACCCGTCATCACGGGCCTACTGGAACGCGACCCGGACCAGCGGCTCACCACCGAACAGGCCCTGGAGCTGCTGCGGCGCTGCCGCGGCGGCGACGTACCGGCGACCGGGGGCGCCACCGGGGGCCAGGAGCCCCACAGCGCGCACAGCGGCGGCTACCCCGACCAGCAGGCGAGCGGTCCGCAGACGCCGTACCCGGGCGGGTACTCCTCCGGCGGGGGCTACTACGGGCAGGGGGCCTACCCGGGCGGTGACCAGTACGGACAGGAGCAGTACGGGCACGAGCAGGGCCACTACGCGCACGCGGCGGCCCCCTACGCGCAGCACGACCAGGGCGGGTACGGGGGCGGTCACAGCGGCGGCCAGCAGGGCATGGCCCACGCCGCCGGTGCTCGGGCCCCCGGCAAGCGCGGCGGCTCCGGGAAGACCTGGGTGGCGCTGGGCATGACCCTCGTGGCCGTTCTGGTGGTCGCAGGCATCGTGGTCGCGGTGTCCATGCGCCCCGAGGCGGGCTCCGATACAGCCGCGGACGACCCCGGGCGCTCCGAGGGACGCGATTCGGAGTCGGCCCAGGAGGAGCCGGAGGGCGTCCGCGTCGAAGGGACACCCCCCGAGTACGACGATGACGACCTCCAGGTCTTCGGCTCGGAGTGGTTCACGATCTCCTACCCCGGCGGCTGGACCGTCGACGACAGTCAGATCGACGACTCCATCGCGCTGTTCGTCGCTCCGGGGATGGAGCACGAGCTCATGGTGGAGGGCTGGGAGGAGAGCGATTTCACCGGCACCGCCGGGGAGTTCCTGGCGCAGACCGACGGCGGCACCGACATCGAGGACGACACCAGCGGCTACGAGGTGCTCGACTCCGAGGACTTCGACCGGGACGACTTCGACGGCGGCCTGGCCGGGCTGGACGTGGCGATGGTCGAGGCCGACCTGGTCAACACCAACTGGGGCGAGCCCGAGCGGCGGCTCTGGGTGTACGCGGTGGTCCTGGAGGAGGGCGACCAGCGGGTGTTCTACCTGGTGAGCGTGAACGTGCCCCGGGAGCAGGAGGGCGACTTCGACGACATCCACGAGGACGTCATCGAGACCTTCACCCCGCACAAGTAAACCCCCTGGACGAGGAACGGCCCCGCACGGTTCGTGCGGGGCCGTTCTGCGTTGTTCTGGAGGATCGAGTCGGCCCGAAGGGAGGCTAGTACCAGCCGACGGACTGGGAGTGGGCCCAGGCCTCGCAGGGGGTGCCGTAGCGGTCCTTGATGTAGCTGATGCCCCAGGAGATCTGGGTGGCCGGGTTGGTCCGCCAGTCAGAACCGTGGGAGGCCATCTTGTCGCCGGGGAGCGACTGCGGGATGCCGTAGGCGCCGGAACTGGAGTTCTGGGCCGTGTGGTTCCAGTTGCTCTCCTTCTCCCACAGGGGCTCAAGGCAGTTGTCGAACTGCTCGGCGCCCCAGCCCTGGGCCGCCACGGCCTGGCGGGCGATGCCCTTGGGGTCGCCCGTGAACTCGGGCGTCTCCTCGGCTTCTTCCTCCTCCTCTTCTTCCTCTTCCTCCTCGATGTCGCTGCCGGTGGCCAGGGTGATGCGCACCCCGTCGCCGTTGGCAGCGTCACGCTGGTCCTGCGCCTGATCGCGCAGGGCCTGGAGTTCGTCCTCGGTCAGTTGTTCCGAGGCCGCGAAGAACTCGTCGCCCTCGGTTTCGTCGGTGTCGACCGCGGGTTCCTCGGACTGCGGCACGGCGGCGCTGGCCGCCGCACCCGGGTCCACACCGTCGTCCGCGAAGGCGGAGACGGCGAACGTCGCGCCGGCGACCAGGGTCGCCGCACCGACCGCCGCGGTACTGCGCAGCGACATGCGGTTGAGTAGCACGGTTGCCTTTCCCAAAAGGGGGGTTTAGGGCAGGGAAAAACCTATTAATACCAGTTGTTGGCCTGGGAGTGGGACCAGGCCCCGCACGGATTCCCGTAGCGGTCCTTGATGTAGCTGATCCCCCAGGAGATCTGGGTGGCCGGGTTGGTCTGCCAGTCGGAACCGTGGGAGGCCATCTTGTTCCCGGGCAGGGACTGCGGGATGCCGTAGGCGCCGGAGCTCGGGTTCTGGGCCGTGTGGTTCCAGTTGCTCTCCTTCTCCCACAGGGGCTCAAGGCAGCCGTGGAACTGGTCCGCAGCCCAGCCCTCGTCGAGGACCATCTGGAGCGCGATCTCCTTGGCCGACCCGGCCGGTACCGGGGTGGTCGGGGCGGAGCTGCCGGAACCACCGGAGCCGCTGGAGGACTCGCTCTGGGCGGGCTCCTCCGGCTCGGGTTCGGGCTCGGGCTCGGCGATCTCGGCGCCGGTGCCGCTGGCGGACTGGACGGCCTCCTCGGCCGCGGTCCGCGCGTCGTCCCGGCTCTGCTCGCGCTGACTCTCCCGCTCGGTCTCGTCGACCGCGGGCGGGCTCGCGAAGAACTCCTCTTCCAGCTCCTGCGTCTGCTCCGGAGGCGTCACCGCGGAGGTGGCCTGGCCGGGGTCGAGGTCGCCGGTCTGCGCGAAGGCCGAGACGGTGAACATGCCGCCGGCGACCAGCGCCGCGGCTCCGACGGCGCTCATCTGGCGCAGTGAGATCCGGTTGACTATCAAGATCGCCCTTTCACGTTGACGCACGCGTGCCCTGGTCAGAGCGTTCGCGTGGGGTGTTCGCCGCCGTTGGACCGTGTGGCCCGTTCGATCTGCCGCGGCAGGGACGGCACTCGCCGTACGACCGACCGCGGAGCGGGGCTCCCACACGGGAGGGGGAATTCTCGGTGCAGCGCACCCAGCCTGCATCATCGTCACGGTAAAGTAACGCCAGTTTTACTGTGTCCTGACTCACATCACGGAATGTGTGCATTTTCCAGGCCTCTGACCTGCGTCTCAATACGAAGAGTCAAGGGCTGGTCAACGCCGGACAGGCCTGTGTCACTGCTCTCCCCCTCCCGGAGGGGAGGCCGAGGTCACCGAACGACCGATCCGACGGCTGAGTACACGCTCGTGAGCGTCTGAGTACCTGTACGGATGTGCCGTGCAGCGCCGCTGAGGAGCATGGACCCATGAACGCCCAAGGACTCCCACAGCCCCCGCCGGGAGCGCCGCGCCACTGTCCGGAATGCGCCGCTTCCCTGGCCACCGCGGCGCACGCGTGCAAGAACTGCGGGCTCAGCCTGGTCGGACCGACGGCGCAGCGCCTGTGGTGGATCGACACCGAAATCGACATGCTGCGCGGGCGCGAGCGCGCGCTGGTCCAGGAACGCCCCGTGGTCCTGAACCGGTTGCGCCAGGAGAGCCGCGAGCGCGCCCGGCAGGAGATCCGCGAACGGCTGGAGGCACAGGAGCTCTGGGCGGCCGCGCAGCAGGAGGCCTCACGGCGGGCCCCCGAACCCCTGGACCCGATCGAGATCCCGGCAGCGCCACCCGCACCAGCCACACCGGGTGTTCCGGCCAGGTCCCCGGTACCGGCGGCCCCCGCCGCCGCGGCCCATGCCCCTGCGCCTGCCGCTCCGGGCCGTTCCGGTGAGGTCAGCCGACGCTCGGCGCAGAACATTATCCTCGGCCTGGGCGGTCTACTGGTCGGCATCGCCGCCCTGGTCTTCGCCATCTGGACGTGGAGCGACATGGGCACCGGCACCCGCGCCGCCGTGCTCGGTCTGACCACCCTGACCTTCGCCGGACTGGCCCACCCGCTCTACCGGCGCGGTCTGCACGCCACCGCCGAGACCTTCGGGGCGGTGGCCGCCGGTCTGCTCTGCGTGGACGCGCTCGCGCTGTGGCTGCTGAGCGACCAGATGACCAACGGTCCCGGCTACACCGCCGCAGCGCTCGCTGTGATGAGCACACTGCTGGCGCTCTATCCGGCCCTGGTCCCGCTGAGTTCGCCGCGTGTCCTGGCCGCCCTGTTCCTCCAGCCGGTGCCGGTGCTGCTGGTGATCGCTCTGCCCAGCGACGGCAACCCCGGCTGGCTGCTGGCCGTGATCGCCGCCACCGCGCTCGCCGACGTACTGGTCCTGCGCCGCCTCGGCCCGCCCCGCCCGGGCGTCCCCGTCCGCACGCTGCGAGTCGCGGCGCTCATTCTGTGGGGCCTGGCGCTGTTCGTCACCGTCGTGACCGTGCTCGCCGCCGGTTCCTACTCCGGAGAGGACCCGCTGGGCTGGTGGTCACTGGCGACCACCCTGTTCCTGAGCGGGATCACCGCGCTGCTGGTGGAGCGCCGGCGCGCGCCCGCACCAGCTGGCCAGGCCGTCCAGGACCAGCACGCGAGTGGTACGCCCGCCCCGAGGAACCTGTCCATGTTCACGGTCCTGGGTCTGCTCAGCCTGGCCCTGATGCCGCTGGTCGCCGGTCCCGCGCACCTGCCGGTCCTGCCCCGCCTCACGGCCGCGCCGTGGAGCCTGGAACCGGCAGCGATGGCCACCCCCGCCGTCGAGCTACTCCAGCTGGACCGGGTGAGCGCGCTGCCGCCGCTGAGCTTCGTGTACCTGGCCGGAATCCTGGTCGCCACCGCGCTCGCCCTGGGCGCGGTCTGGCTCCTGCACCGCTCCGCCCTGCTCCTCACCCTGTCGTTGACCGCCCCGGCCGCGCTGCTGGCCGTCCCCCTGCTGCTCGGCCTTCCCCAGGCCGTGGCGGCCGTGTGGGCGCTGGTCGTCGGCGGCTGCCTGGTCCTGGGCTCGGCGCTGCTGGGCAGGTGGACCGGCGCGGTTCCGGTGATCACCGGAACCCTCACCCTGCTCACAGGCCTGGTCTGGGCGCTGCCCGAGCGATACACGACCTTGGCCGCCGTGCTGATGCTGGCCGTCACCGCGCTGGTCTGCGCGGCCGGGGCCCGCCGGTTCACCAACCCGGTCCGCCGCCCCGAACCGGGCGACCGGACCGCCACCCTCTACATGGCGGGCACCCTGCTGTGGGGCCTGGCCCTGCTGGTCGGCGGCGCCTACCTGGTCGGGAACCGGGGCGCGGACGGTACCGCGCAGGTCCAGTGGTGGCTGCTGACCGCCGCCGTGCTGCTGTGCGGGGCCACCGCGCTGATGCTCAGCCGGGTGCCGACCCCGTCCTCGCTGCGGCTGACCGTCGACGGCCACCAGTCGGGCACCGACCTGCGCCCGCTGTTCACCCTGGTTGGTCTGGGCCTGCTGCCGGTGGCCCCGCTGCTGGCCCTGCCGGAGCGCTCACCGGCCCTGACGCTGTTCGCCGATCGGACCTCGTGGTCCGAGCCGGTCCAGGCGATGTGGGAACCCGTGCACGCCGTGCTCGGGCTGCCCGCACAGCCCAGCGTGCTCTTCGCGGTGGGTTCGGCCCTCGGCCTCCTGCTGGTGGGCGCCCTGGTGGTGGCCCTGGTGGCCGTGATCGAACGCCGCTGGCTGCCGACCGGGCTGGCCCTGGCCGTGCCGCCGACGCTGGTGCCGCTGCCGGTTCTGTTGGGCGCGCCGTTCGCCGTGGCGGTCGTGTGGACGGTGCTGGTCGGCGCCGCACTGCTCCTGTGGGTACCGCGGCTGCGGGCCTCGGTCGGCTGGCTGCCGGGGCTGATCGGGCTGGCCACGATGCTGCTGGCCCTGTCCTGGTCGCTGCCCGAGCAGCACACCACGCTGATCGCGCTGCTGCTGGTCGCCACCGTGGCCCTGCTGTCCGCGCTGACCCACCAGAACCTGCGCGCCGCCACCGCGGTTCCCGGAACCGGAGCTACCGGGCCGGCCGACGCCGTGGGTTCCGTGGCCGCGCTCGTGTCCGGGCTGACCATGGTGACCTGGGGCGCCACTCTCTTCTTCGGGCTGGCCGCTCTGATCGCCTCCGCCGCCGTCGGCGCACCCGGGCAGGTGCCCTGGTGGCTGCTGGGCGCCGTCACCCTGCTGCTCGGCGCGACCGCGCTGGTCCTGGACCGCACCGAGCGCCGGGCAGGCTCGACCACGGACGGCGGTGCCCCGTCCGTGTTCGGGATCGGAGCGCTTCTCCTGCTGGCCGCCGTCCCGCCCGTGGTGGGACCGCGCGGCCTGCCCACGATCCCCGCGCTCGGCCCCAACGGCTCCCCCTTCGATGCCCCGACCCCGGCGATGCTGGCGCCGGCGCGGGAGTTCGTGGGTCTGCCGGTCCCGGCCGATACCCTGACGGCCCTGCTCACCGCCCTGGGCATGATGGTCGCCGGGTCACTGGCGCTGAGCACCGTACTGCTGCTGGGGCGGAGGCTGCTGACCCCGGCGATCACCCTGGTCGGAGCGCTCACCCTGGTGCCGCTGCCGGTACTGCTGGGTGCGCCGTTCCTCGTGGCGATCGTGTGGACGGTGCTGGTCGGCGCCGCACTGCTGCTGTGGGTACCGCGGCTGCGCGCCTCTGACGGCTGGCTGCCCGGGACGATCGGGCTGGCCACGATGCTGCTGGCCCTGTCCTGGTCACTGCCCGAGCAGCACACCACGCTGATCGCGCTGCTGCTGGTCGCCACCGTGGCCCTGCTGTCCGCGCTGACCCACCGCGGACTCGCCCGTCCCTCCCGCCCCTCCGCCGGGCCGGGCGGTTCCCCGGAGCGGCTCGTGTACGGGCTCACCGCCCTCACCTGGGGCGCCGGTCTGCTCTTCGGGCTCGCCGCCCTGGTGATGTCCGCGGCTGACGGCTCCGCCGCCCAGCTGCCCTACTGGCTGCTGGGCGCCCTAGCCCTGCTGCTCGGCACGACCGCGATGATCCTGGGCCGTACGGACCGCGAGCGGGCCGCCGAACCGGACCGGTCGGGCGTACCGGCCTCGTTCAGCGTGCTGGGGCTGCTGCTGGCGGCGATCGTTCCGCTGCTGGTCGGGCCGCGCGGCGTGACCGCGCTGGCGCCGTTCTCGTGGATCCACGGTGTGTACGAGGCTCCGCTCTCGGCCCTGCTGGACCCGGCGCACGTCTTCCTCGGGCTGCCCGCCCCGAACGACACCCTGAGCATGTTCACCGTCCCCTTGGGACTGCTGGTCGCCGCGCTGCTGGTCCTGGGCACGGTGCTGCTGCTGGACCGGACCCTGTTGGTGCCGACGGCGGCGCTGGTCGTCCCGCTCACCCTGATCCCGCTGCCGGTGGCGGTGGGCGCGACCTTCCTGGCCGCCCTCGTGTGGACGCTCGCGGTCGGCTCCCTGCTGCTCACCAGCTCCGCGCTGCTCCGGGAGGGACAGGGCTCCTGGATGCCCTGGACGACCGGTCTGGCCACACTCGCGCTCGCACTGAGCTGGGCCGTCTCGGAGCGCTACAGCACGGTGGCGGTCCTGCTCGCGGTGGCGGCGGCCGCCTCGGTGGTCACCGCCCTGGCACGGACCCGATTCGTGGCGATCGCTTCCACCTCGGTGGCGGTGACGGCCACCGGCGGGTTCGCGCTCACCCTGCCACTGGCCCTGAACGTGCCGGTCGAGTACGCGGCCTTCGGACCCATCGCCGTGGTGGCCGCCGTGGCCGTGGTCGCCCCGCGGCTGCGCAGCCCGCTGGTGGAGGCGGCCGAGGTCCCCGCCACGGTGTGGGCCGCCCTCGCCCTGGGCCTCACCGTCCTGAACGGCACCCGCCTGGAGCTGGTGGCGGTCGCGCTGGCCGTGGTCGGCGTGGTGAGCCTGGCCAGCGCGGTGCGGCCGGACCGCCGAGGATTCGCGGTGGTCGGCGCGGTGCTGATGTTCCTGGCGCTGTGGACCGCGCTCGCCTCATGGAACGTCACCGTCCCGGAGGCGTACACGGTCCCGCCCGCGCTCGCCTTCCTGGTGATCGGCTGGGAGTGGTCGCGCAAGGCCGACGAAACCCCGCCGAGCTGGCTCGCCTACGGCGGCGGCCTGGCGCTGCTGCTCAGCCCGACGGTGTGGCTGGTGCTCATCGAGGACGACCTGGTCTGGCGGGTCCCGACCGTGCTCGCGGTGGGCCTGGCGGTCACGGTGTGGGGTCTGTTCCAGCGCCTCCAGGCGGCCCTGGTCATCGGCGGCCTCGCCCTGCTCGTGACCTCGCTGCGCGCCTTCGGTCCGCCGCTGTGGGAGCTGACCCAGCTGATGCCCAACTGGCTGCCATTCGCCGTGATCGGGGTGCTGCTGCTGATCGTGGGCGCCCGATACGAGGCCAGCCTGACCCGCCTGCGCCAGGTCGGCCGGATGCTCTCCGAGATGCGCTAGCTGTGCCCGGAGCAGCGTGCGCCCGCCTCACGGTTCGTGGGGCGGGCGCACGTGTGCGGGTTCAGGGATTGAGGGTTCGGGGGCTAGGGGCTAGGTCTCCAGCATCTCGGTGACCAGGGCGGCGATGGGCGAGCGCTCCGAGCGGGTCAGGGTCACGTGCGAGAACAGCGGGTGGCCCTTGAGCTTCTCGATCACCGCGACGACCCCGTCGTGGCGGCCCACCCGCAGGTTGTCGCGCTGGGCGATGTCGTGGGTGAGCACCACCCGCGAGTTCTCGCCCAGCCGGGACAGCACCGTGAGCAGCACGTTGCGCTCCAGCGACTGGGCCTCGTCCACGATCACGAAGGCATCGTGCAGCGAACGGCCGCGGATGTGCGTGAGCGGCAGGACCTCCAGCATCCCCCGGTCCACGATCTCCTCGATGACGTCCTCGCTGGTCACCGCGGACAGGGTGTCGTGCACCGCCTGGCCCCAGGGCGTCATCTTGTCGTTCTCGGTGCCCGGCAGGTAGCCCAGTTCCTGGCCGCCCACCGCGTAAAGCGGACGGAAGACCATCACCTTGCGGTGCTGGCCGCGCTCCAGGACGGCCTCCAGCCCGGCGCACAGCGCCAGCGCCGACTTGCCGGTACCCGCACGACCGCCCAGGGACACGATGCCGACGTCGGGGTCGGTGAGCAGGTCGAGCGCGATCCGCTGCTCGGCGCTGCGCCCCTTCAGACCGAACACGTCCCGGTCCCCGCGCACCACCTTCACCGACTTGTCGGCCTGCACCCGCCCCAGCGCCTTGCCCTGCTCGGAGACGAGCACCAGACCGGTGTGGCAGGGCAGGTCCCTGGCCTCCTCGATCTGGCTCTCCCCTGCGGAGAACAGTTCGCTGATGTTGTGGGCGGGCACGTCCAGCTCCGCCATCCCGGTCCACCCGTGTTCGATGGCGAGCTCGGCCCGGTACTCGTCGGCCGGCAGACCGATCGAGGAGGCCTTGATCCGCATCGGCAGATCCTTGCTCACCAGGACCACGGAATCCTCCGCCGCGCACTCCACCTGGAGGTTGCGGGCGACCGTCAGGATCCGGGTGTCGTTGTCACCGAGCCGGAACCCCGCCGGCAGGATCGCCGGATCGCTGTGGTTGAGCTCGACCCGGAGCGTGCCGCCGTGGTCGTTCACCGGAACGGCGACGTCCAGACGGCCGTGGGCGACCCGCAGGTCGTCAAGTCGGCGCAACGCGTTGCGTGCGAAGTACCCGAGTTCCGGGTGGTGACGCTTGCTCTCCAGCTCGGTGATCACCACCACGGGGATGACGACCTCGTGCTCGGCGAACCGGGCCATGGCCATCGGGTCGGCGAGCAGGACGCTGGTGTCGAGCACGTAGACGCGCGTGCCCTCTCCTACCTCCGTTTGGGGGCCGGTGGGGGGCTGGGTGTCACGGCGATCGGTCGAGGAACTAGCCACTCGTTCTCCCCTTGGGCACCACGAGGGCACCCTGCTGTCACGGGATCATGGAGGACCGGGACCAGGCCCACGAGGGCCGGGTCCGGCCCTCCTCTTCGATATCCCGCAAGAGCGGAGAAGATCAACGAGACGGGGCCTCCCGAACGGATGGACGAACGCCATCCGCTGTCTACGACGTTACGCGCCCGAGAGCCCGTTTTCCAGATCCCGAACCCACCACCTGGTGAACTCCGCGTTACGAACTCGCCGTCGACAGACACGGCGCGCCCCGCGGAACGGGGGTGAGAAAGGGAGTGGGAGCGGGGGTCAGGAGCCGAAGCGCCGGTTGCGCGCACCGTAGGCACGGAGTGCACGCAGGAAGTCCACTCTGCGGAAGGCAGGCCAGAAGACCTCGCAGAAGTAAAACTCCGAGTGCACACTCTGCCACAGCATGAAACCCGAGAGACGCTGCTCGCCAGAGGTGCGGATGAGCAGGTCGGGATCGGGTTGTCCGCGCGTGTAGAGATGCCGAGCGATGTCCTCGATGTCCAGGCGCTCTGCCAGCTCCTGGATTCCGGTGCCCTTGGCCGCCTCCTCATGCAGGAGGGACCGAACCGCATCAGCGATCTCACGTCTACCTCCATACCCGACGGCGACGTTGACAACCAGACCCGGGTTGCCGGATGTGGCCTCTTCCGCCTCTTTCAGGGCACGGGCGGTGGAATCAGGCAGGACGTCAAGCGCGCCGACGGGCCGGGTGTTCCAGCCCTCCTCACGCAGCCGGGCGATGGTCTCCTCGATGATGCGCACCAGCGGGCCGAGTTCGGCCTCGTCACGGGTGAGGTTGTCCGTGGACAGCATCCACAGGGTGACGACCTGCACACCGATCTCGTTGCACCAGCCAAGCACCTCGAAGATCTTGTTCGCCCCGGCCTGGTGGCCTTGCTCAGCGCCCGGGAGACCACTGCTCTTGGCCCAGCGCCGGTTGCCGTCCATGGCCACACCGACGTGCCTGGGAATCTCCTGGCTGGTCAGGCCACGTTCGAGACGTCGCTCGTACAGCCAGTACAGGGGGTCACGGAGCCCCATTGGCGAAACCTCTCAGAGCTGGATCAAAAGACGGCGCACTCCGGTAACGGATGTGCCGACGGGGATACCTCCAGAGTAGTTCGCCCGGGGACGTCACGTCACGGCAAGGGATTTGCGCACGTGCTTACGTCCCTGGTGAATACGGGACTTCACTGTTCCCAGGGCCAGGTTCAGCTCGGCGGCGATCTCGTTGTAGTCCATCTGGCACAGGTCCCGGAGGACGAGCGGGGCCACCAGGTTGGGGCGGTCCTTCTCCAGCTGTTCGATCGCCTCCAGCAGGTCGATCCGCGAACCCGCGATGACGCTGGTGGTGCGCGGGTCCCGCTGGTGCGGCATCCGCTCGGCCTCGGTGGGGAACTCGGCGGAACGGCGCTTCATGGAGCGGTAGGTCTGCCGCGCGGAGTTGGACACCACGGTGTAAAGCCACGTGGTGAAGAGGGAGTCGCCCTTGAAGCTGTCGATCTTGCGCGCCACCCGCAGGAGAGCGTCCTGGCAGGCTTCCTCGGCATCCTGCCGGTAGGGCAGGAACCGGGCGCAGCGGCGCAGCACCTCGGGCTGGATCCGGCGGAGCAGGTCGTCCAGGGCCACGGCGTCACCGTGTTTGGCCCGACGGGCGAGGTCCTCCAGCTCCTCGTCCACGTTGCTGGCCACCCGACGCCGGGGGGCGGGGGTCGCCTCGTTCTCCGAGTTGTCACTGCTGCTCATGGCTGATCTCTTCCTGGCTTGCGACAGACGTCCGGCCGCTCGCACGAACGCGTACGTGCACCCTTATGCGAGGGTCACACGTCAATTGGACGCCTATGGGCCCCGCTCGGCTCCGGCCTCTCGAATCCTCACATTCTCCGCCCCACCATTCACATGGCGCACAGAACCCGAAGGGGCTCCTCCAGTTTCCATGCCCCGAAGGCATCGAGACTACCCGGGGAGGGGATCATATCCACGGAAGTCAACGTGAAGGCGCAGATGGTGTATTAGTGGGCAACGAACGCGTATTCACCCCCAACAGACCGAGGCGGAAATGAGCCAACCGGAGGCCTTCGGACGTTACCGTGTCATCCGGCGCCTGGGTTCCGGTTCCTTCGCCACCGTCTGGTTGGCTCAGGACGATCTGCTGAACTACCCGGTGGCCATCAAGGTACTAGCCGAGAACTGGGCGCACCAGATGGACATCCAGCACCGGTTCCTGGAGGAGGCGCGCATCCTGCGCCAGACCGACTCCACGTGGCTGGTCGCGGTCCACGACGTCGACGTGCTGCCCGACGGCCGCCCCTACATGGTGATGACCTACGCCGACCAGGGCAGCGTCGCCGACCTCATCCACAGAGGTCAGCTACCCTTAGACGAGGCGCTGCGACTGCTCACGGAGATCGGCCAGGGCATCACCGTGCTGCACGGCCACGGCACGATCCACCGGGACATCAAACCGTCCAACGTACTGCTCCAGTCCTCCCCTGTAGGCCAGCGCGTGCTGGTCGCCGACCTCGGTTTCGCGAAGGCGATCGACGAGGCCTCCGGCTTCACCGCGGCAGCCGGAACCCCCGGGTACATGTCCCC
The DNA here is from genome assembly GCF_000340985.1 of Nocardiopsis valliformis DSM 45023. Taxonomy (NCBI): domain Bacteria; kingdom Bacillati; phylum Actinomycetota; class Actinomycetes; order Streptosporangiales; family Nocardiopsidaceae; genus Nocardiopsis; species Nocardiopsis valliformis. The sequence continues at coordinate 56,350 of NZ_ANAZ01000009.1, read as the reverse complement.
CGAGCAGAGCATCCCCGGCGGTGACCTGGACGTTCGCTCCGATGTGTACTCGCTCGGTGCGGTCGCCTACGAGCTCATCACCGGACGGCCGCCCTCCCGCCCGCCGGCAAAAGTCGCCCCTGGCCGGATTCGGCCAGGTTTGCCCCCGGCACTTGACGAACTGATCCTGTCCGCGCTGTCCGTGGACCGGGAGAGCCGCCCGGCCGACGCCAAGACCTTCACCGACCGGGTCAGGGCGATCCGTATGGCGCCCCACCTCCCCGAGGCCGCCCCCTGGTGGCAGCGCTACCGGATGCCCTGGCAGCGGGCGGGCGTCCTCACCGCGGCCTGCGTGCTCATGGCCACCGGGGTGAGCGCCTCCCTCGGCGCACCCGGCATGTCCCTGACCAGCGTCCGCAACGCCACCCAGGAGATACGGGTGGATGTGCCCTCGGTGTGGGCCCGCGAGTTCCACACCGACCACGAGGCCCGCGAGTCCGTCGCCGAGGCCGGAGCCGCCCCCGGGCTGCTCGCGGCCACCGACACCGACGAATGGCACTCCACCGACGTCCCGGCCTACGGGGTGTACGCCACGGTGGTGCCGGGCGCCCCCGGCCTGAGCAGCGTCGCCGACACCCAGCCCTGCGAGGGGCAGCCGGAGGAACGCGCCATCAGCAACGACGGCTGGGAGGGCACGGCCTGGGAGTGGCGCGAGTGCCACGACAACGGGGCCTTCACCTCTGTGGCCGTACACCCGCCGGGCACCCCCAAGACCGTCTACCTGGAGATCCGCCAGCCCGACTACCGCCCGGACGTGGTCGACGAGATCATCGACCGCATAGAGCTCACGTAGCCCTTGGTCTCAGTCCGCGGCCAGCTGGGCTCTGAGGTCCTCGGGGGTGGTGACGGGGAGCTTACAGACGAAGCCCTCGCAGACGTAGGCCGTGGGCTTCCCCTCCACCTGAGTGCGTTGTTCCAGCAGAGGCACTCCCCCGCTTTCGGTGCCGTCGCCGCGGGACAGGACGGTGCCCAGAGGTGCCCAGCGCAGGACCGTACGGACCAGCTCCTCGGTCTCCGGGGCGCCCGGCTCGCCCACTACGGCGACGGCGCGCGGGCCGGTGAGCAGCGCCTCTCCGGTGGCCAGGCCCCAGCCGGCGAAGCGGGGCGCCTTCTCGGCCAGCAGCGGAACCACGGACAAGGCGCCCTCGGCGGCGTTGCGGTGGCGTTCGCTGCCGGTCAGCGCCGCGTAGGACAGCAGCGCGGAGGCGGCGGCGAAGCGGCCCGAGGGAGTGGCGTTGTCCGTGGGGTCCTGGGGACGGCTGAAGAGCTTCTCGGCGTCGTCGGCGGTGTCGTAGAACCCGCCCTCGCCATCGCCAAAGTGTTCCAGGACGGTGTCCAACAGCCCGCCGGCCTCACGTACGTAGCGGGCCTCACCGGTGACCCCGTGCAGGGCGATCAGCCCCTCGGCGAGGTTGGCGTAGTCCTCCAGCACACCTGCGCTGGGGCCGGGGCGGCCGTCCCTGGAGGTGCGCACCAGGCGCCCGTACCGCAGGTGGGTGCCCAGGACCAGGTCCGCGGTCTCCCGCGCCGCCCGGATCCACGCGGGCCGCTCCAGCAGCGCGCCCGCCTCGGCCAGTGCGGCGATCGCCAGGCCGTTCCAGGAGGCCACCACCTTGTCGTCGCGGGCGGGCGGGATACGGTCCTCGCGTGCGGCGAGCAGAGCGGCGCGCACGCGGTCGTAGCGTTCGGGGTCGTCGGGGTCCTCGCGGAGCTGGAGCACGGAGGAGCCGCGCTCGAAGGTGCCCTGCCCGGTCACCCCGAACAGGCTCGCGGCCCAGGCGCCGTCCTCCTCGCCCAGGACCTCGGTCAGCTGGGCGGGGGTCCACACGTAGTAGGTGCCCTCCTCGCCCTCGCTGTCGGCGTCCAGTGCCGAGGCGAACCCGCCCTCGGGTGTGCGCAGGTCGCGCAGTATCCAGTCCGCGGTCTCCTGGGCCACCCGCAGCAGCAGGGCCCGCTCGCCGGCCTCGGCCGGGTCCGTCCCCACCGGCCGCCGGGCCAGGCGAGTGTAGGCGCGCAGCAGCAGGGCGTTGTCGTAGAGCATCTTCTCGAAGTGCGGGATCACCCAGCCGCTGTCCACCGAGTAGCGGGCGAAGCCTCCGCCGATCTGGTCGTACATGCCGCCCCGGGCCATGGCCACGGCGGTGCCGCCCGCCATCAGGGCGGCGGGAGTGGCCTCGTCCGCGCTCTGGAACGGGAAGGTCCGCTCGTGCTGCGCGATGAGGAAGGACAGTAGCATCGACGGCGGGAACTTGGGCTCGTCGCCGTAACCGCCGTTGACGGCGTCGTAGTCGCGGATCAGCGCTTGCACGGCCAGGTCCAGGTCGGCGGCGGTGGGCGGCAGGGAGGTGGCCAGCCTACGCGGGGCGCCGAGCGCCTCCACCACGCGTTTTCCCTGGTCGAGGAGGTCGGCGCGCTTGTCCCGCCACGCGGCGGCCACTCCTTCGCACAGGCGCTGGAAGTGGTCGCGCGGGAAGTAGGTTCCGCAGTAGAACGGGGCGCCGTCGGGGGTGGCGAACACGGTCATCGGCCAGCCGCCCTGGCCGGTCATGGCCTGGGTGGCCTCCATGTACACGGCGTCGACGTCGGGGCGCTCCTCCCGATCGACCTTGATGTTGACGAACAGGGCGTTCATCCGACTCGCGGTCGCCATGTCCTCGAAGGACTCGTGGGCCATCACGTGGCACCAGTGGCAGGCCGCATAGCCCACGGAGATCAGGACGGGGACGTCGCGGCGGCGGGCTTCGGCGAAGGCCTCCTCACCCCAGGGCCACCACTCCACGGGGTTGTCGGCGTGCTGCAACAGATAGGGGCTAGTCGCGTCGCTCAGGCGATTGGGCATGGTTCCACTGTGCCACTTCGCGAACGGTCCCGTTCAGTTGTCCACAGACCGGAATCGGGACGCCGGCCGGAGTGCCGTGGCGGCTTCGCGGGCGACGTCGGCTTCCGGTTACTTGCGGGTGCGGGAGCGGGTGCGGGTGACGTCCACCGGGTCGAAGCACTCCCAGGCCTCGGCGATGGCCAGTGTGGGTTCGAGCCCGGCGGCGATGTGTGCGCGGTAGAGCTCGGCGGCGCCCTCGCTGTTGCGGACCTGGAGCAGCTCGTACAGCCGGACGTGCTCCTCGCGCTGCTCACGGGTGTCGCGGTGCTTGGTGAGGTGGAAGAGCCACTGCACGCGGGAGTTGAGCGGGGCCATCATCTGCTGGAGCAGGGGGTTGCCGCAGGCCGCGAGTACCGCGCGGTGAAAGCCCGCGTTGGCGGCGGCGGTCGCGGAGTCGTCACCGGCGGCGAGCGCGCGGGCTGCGTCGTCGAGGAGTTCACGCATCAGGCGCAGGTCGGCGTCGGTGCGCCGGGTGGCGGCCAGGCGGGCGGCCAGTGTCTCCAGCTCCTCGCGGACCTCGAACAGGCGCACGACGTCCTCGCGCGACCAGCTGGCCACCATGGCACCCTGCCGCGGGACCAAGACGATGAGGCCCTCGGCCTCCAGCAGCCGCAGCGCCTCGCGCAGGGGCACCCGGGAGACACCGAGCTCGGCGGCCGCGTCCCGCTCGGTGATGCGGTGCCCGGGGGGCAGCTCCAGGTCCATGATGCGTGACTTGAGCTGCTCGTAGGCCCGTTCGGTCAGGGACGGGGCGGTCGGGGCAGGGGAGGACTCGGGCGCCATGTCCCCATGGTAGGCCCAGAAACGGGACCGATGAGGGGTACTGCCCGGGCCGGAAAAGCGGACCGGGGCGGACCAAATCCGCGCCCGTGGAACCGCCCCCGCGGGTGCTGGGCGGGGGCGGGCCCGGGTCAGGCCTTGGTGGAGGTGTCCTCGGCGGAGGACCCGCCGGCGGCGGCCTCCGACCCGGAAGCCTTCTCCTGGCCGCTCTCCTCCGTCGCCTCGGTGCTCTCGGTGCTCTCGGTGCTCTCGGTGGCCTCCTGCTCGGCGGCCTCCTGCTCGTCGGCACGCGCCGAGACACCGCGCAGCTTGCCCAACATGTTGCGCATCAGGAAGTACAGGCACACGCCGATCGCGAAGATGGCGAGGAAGCCCATGACACCGGGCGTGACGGTGTCCTTGTCCAACGAGAAGCCGTCGGCCAGCACCGTTGCGGACGTGAGAAGGGTGTTCATACCGCTCATACTCTCATTGCCTCGCGGACACCCGCGAAGAGGTCCTTCTCCGGGACCTCGGTGTCCACGAGCGAACGGACCAGGTGGTAGTCCTCGGTCGGCCAGGCCTGGCCCACGACGTCGTTGGGGACGGCGAACCAGAAGCCGTTCGGGTCGATCTGGGTGGCGTGGGCCTTGAGCGCCGCGTTCGCGGTGTCGAAGTACTCACTGCAGTGCACGCGGGTGGTGATCTCCCAGCGCGGCCGGTCGCGCTCCTTGATGCGCTCCATCCACTCCGCGAAGGGGTTGTCCAGGCCGCGCTCCTCGAGGATCTCGGCCAGCGCCTCGAAGCGCTCGGGCGGGAACGAGACGAAGTAGTACAGCTTGAGGGGCTGCCAGGGGTCACCGGTACCCGGGTAGGCGTCGGGTTCGGCGGCGGCGTCGAAGGCGTGCATCGACACCTTGTGGGTCATGATGTGGTCGGGGTGGGGGTACCCGCCGTTCTCGTCATAGGTGAGGATCACGTGCGGACGAAACCGGCGGATCGCCGCCACCAGCGGTTCGGCCGCCTCCTCGACGGGAAGGGTCGCGAAGCAGCCCTCCGGCAGCGGGGGCAGCGGGTCGCCCTCAGGCAGACCGGAGTCGACGAAACCGGCGAACTCCTGCTCGACCCCGAGGATCTCGCGGGCGCGGTTCATCTCCTCACGGCGGACCTCCGCGATGTTCTCGCGGATCTCCGGACGTTCCATCGCGGGGTTGAGGATGTCGCCGCGTTCGCCACCCGTCATGGTGACGACCAGCACTTCCGCACCCTCCTCCACGTAGCGCGCCATGGTGGCGGCACCCTTGCTGGACTCGTCATCGGGATGGGCATGAACGGCCATAAGACGCAGGCGCTCGGACAACGGAGGCTTCTCCTTGGCTCGGTCGACGGCCACTGAACGCGGCTGTCCGACGCCACCCCGGGTCACGGCGTGGACGACTCACGTGCGGGCCGCGTAGGGGGGCTGTCAGGTCGGGGATATCTTAGACAACACCGTCCCCTTGCTCGGAGATTCCCAATGTCAGCGACCCCGGAAGATGATGCCGTGAACAGTGCCGACACCGCGCCAGCGCTACGCAAGCGCCACGGCAACGGGCCCGTCTTCTTCGTCGTCGCCACGATCTTCGCAGTGGCCGTCAGCGTCGGCTGGGGCTTCTCGGTGATGAGTTACACCGGCCTCAGCGGCGGCGTGTACCACCAGGTGATCACGGTCTCCGCACCCTCAGAGAGCGAAGCGCGCATCTCCTTCGAGGTGAACAGCAAGAACGGGGCCGAGTGCCTCCTGCGCGCCCTCGACAACCAGATGGTCGAAGTGGGCGAGGTCCGGGTCGAAGTGGAGGGCGGGAACCGAATGGTCAATCAGACCGTTGAAACGGTTCGTCAGGCTTCCACGGTAGAAGTGGCCTCATGCAGGGAACAAGGTTCGCAAGACTGATCCACCGAACCTTCCCCTGTCGGACACAGGTACCAAGGCGGAACCCCCGGGAACGCAGCCACCGATGCGTGATCGCGCACAGTGATATTCTCGTAAGTTCAGCTCTGGCCGCCTGGTGGCCATTGCTACTAGTACACAAGGAGTTCCCGTGACCCAGACCCGCGATGACAACGTCACCTGGCTCACCCAGGAGGCGTATGACCGGCTCAAGGGAGAGCTGGACCACCTGTCGGGGACCGGGCGCATCGAGATCGCGGAGAAGATCGAGTCCGCCCGGGAAGAGGGCGACCTCAAGGAGAACGGCGGCTACCACGCCGCCAAGGAGGAACAGGGCAAGATGGAGGCCCGTATCCTCCAGCTCACCGAGATCCTGCGCACGGCGCGGGTCGGCGAAGCGCCCCGCACCGAGGGCGTGGTCGGCCCCGGCATGACCGTCACCGTCAAGTTCGACGGCGACGAGGAGGAGGTCACCTTCCTGCTCGCCTCCCGTGAGGAGAGCGGCTCCCCGATCGACGTGTACTCCCCCAAGTCCCCGCTCGGTGCCGCCATCAACGGCAAGCGCGTGGGTGAGACCGTCAGCTACAACCTGCCCAATGGCAAGAGCCTCGGCGTCGAGATCATCGAGGCGGTTCCGTACAGCGGTTTCTGACGCACCGGCGTTCGGGCTAACCAGGTGTGAAGTTACGACAGGGGCGGCTCCGGCCGCCCCTCGTCGTTGTACCCGAAAGGTTGTGGAGTGCCCTGGGCCCCGGGAGTCGGCTCCGCTGGGTAATCTGCTCTCGAACCAGCTCCCGCACTTGGTGACCTTCTCGACTCTAGGAACTGGCGGCCGTATGTCCTCGCCCTACTGGAACCCCCAGCACCCCAACCAGGGCGGCCAGCCACCGCAAGCCGGTGGTTGGTCCTATGGCGGGCCGCACCCGGGCGGTCCCGTTCCGCCGCACGGCCCGGTCGGACCGATGGACCAGGGCCCGGAACTGCGTCCGGCCGGGTTCGGCCGTCGGCTCACGGCCCGCATCATCGACTACATACTGGCGTTCATCACGGCGACGGCGTTCTTCGTCATCATGATCATCGTGGTCACGGCGCTGACCGGAAACTCGGAGTTCACCGACGCCGAGGGCGACCTCTGGACCTTCCTGCTCTTCTTCGGCTGGGGCCTGCTGCTGTTCTTCTACGACTGGCTCTACCTGGTCACCTGGGGCCGCACCATCGGCAAGATGATGCTCGGCATCAAGGTGGTCAACGCCGAGGACGGCGGCAAGCTCGGCCAGGGCCAGGTGATCGGCCGGTCCGCCGTCTTCTGTCTGCCGCAGTCCGTGCCCGGCCTGGGCCACCTGTTCTCGGCCGTGGAGTCCATGACCATGCTTGGTGACGACCGTGAACGAACCCTGCACGACCGGGTGGCCGGGACCCTCGTGATCCGCACCCGCGCCTGAACCCGGCTCTCGGGCCAACTACTCGACGACACATTCCGGGGCCTCGGAACCGCCGGTGGTGAAGGCCGCCGGGACGTAGTGGCCGTCACCGACGCGGTACCAGACGTCGGTGGTCCCGGAGGGGCCGCTTGCCTGGTCACCCGTGGTCTTGCAGGCCACGTCCACGTTGGCCTTGTGCGCGGCCAGCCCCACGGTGTCGTACTCGGTCCCCGGCCCCTCCCGCACGATCACCGGGTCGCTCTGGCTGGCGGTGACGATCTCGGCACGGGCCCGGTACTCGGCGGTCCACAGGTAGTCCACCTGTACCCACCCGTTGGTGGGCAGCTGGAGGCCCTGGTTGAAGGCGCCGTCGGCGAGGTCGATGCCCGCGGGGTTCTGCACCCGGCGCCCGAAGCCGTCCAGGCCGCTGTTGTGGCTCTCGGTATAGGCGGCCTGGGCCTGGGGACGGCCGCGGTCCAGGTCGCGCCAGGACTCGCGGTCCTCGTTCCAGTGGTCGTCGGTGATGTTCCAGGGGCCCACGTCCCACACCGGCAGGTACGCGCAGCGCGGGACGTGGTTCTCGGTGTCACCGCTGGCAGCGGGGCCCAGGGCGCCGGTACTGCACACCCGGACGGTGTACTCGCCGCCACCGCGGTTAGACAGCCCCCGGCGGGAGGGCAGGGCGACGAAGTGGTCATCGGGGCGGACCTTGTGGCCGTTGGCGGTGGTGTTGCCGACCAGCCCGATACGGGTGGCGAAGAGGCGGGCGGAGAAGGGCTGCGGGACGTCGTCCCCGGTGACCTCCTCGGAAACTTCCCCGGAAGCCTCCTCGAGCTCCTCCTCCGGATCCGGCGCTCCCCCGGGACCCTCGATCGGGCGGACCCGGACTTCGGTGACCGCGGTCGGCTCCTCCGCGCTCCCGTCCGCACCCTCGTTCCCCGGGCCGACCTCGACCCTGAGCCGCACCTCGACCCTGAGCTGGACCTCGGTGACCGTCTCGGGCAGGGTCACCCGGCCGCCGCCCGGAGAGGTCGGGTACCACTCGGTCCACATGCCGTCGGCGCGCACCCCGCGGGCCTCCGTGAGGACGTCCTCCTCGTCCCCGGTGACGCGCACGTCGACGTCGATGGTGTCGGTGGATCCCTCCAGGGCTTGCTCGGGGAAGGTCGCCAGGCCCGTGCGGCGCTCGGCTGTGTCCAGGCGCGGGGAGGCGCCGAGACCAACCGGCTCCGCGCCGTCCAGGCGCAGCTCCCCGGACTCCAGGGACAGTCCGATCCGGTCGGCGGAGGCCAGGTCCTGCTCCAGCCAGGCGGACTCGGCCAGGGCCGCGGTGGGGGTCGCCAGCGGGGCCAGCAGGGCGAACGCCCCGAGAGCCGCGAGGGACGTGGTGGTGCGCCGGTTGTCGGCCATCGTTCCTTCTCTCACCAATCACGCAAAGTGATAAATGCCTTCACTCTTAGTAATCACCCTAATGTGGGCACACTCAAGGAGCTTGTGCCGGGTGTTGGTGATCCGACGGTAAAAGTCCGACTTGGGCGAGTAGTGACGAAGGTGATCCGGACGAAGGTGAATCAGGGGGCGAAGGCCAGCAGGCAGGCGGTGAACCCGTGCACGTGGTTGACCCCGGCGACCGGGCCGATCTCCCCCGCCGCGAAGAAACCCGCCACCGGGCCGACGCCGAGGATCCGGCGGACCGCGAGGACGTCGTGGTCGGCCTGGGCGAACAGCGTCTCGCCACGGCCGTTGCAGGAGAACAGCAGCCCCGCGCCCACCGCGTGTTCGGCGCCGAACTCCGACAGTCTGCGGGCCAGGTCCTCGTCGGCGGTACCGGCGTCGCGGACCTGGAAGCGGACCGTCTGGCCCACCTCCACCATCTCGCCGATGGTGAGCGCGCCCAGGTCCGGGTCCGCGCCGCTGAGCGTCCGGATCAGGAAGTCGCCCTGCTCGTGGTGGTCGGCATACTCGTCCATCGCGATACCGATGTGCAGCCCGCGCGCGGCCAGCTCGCGGTCCTCGTCGGAGAGCTCCTCCACCAGAGTCTCCAGCCGCTCGTAGGCGTTGATCCCGGCCAGCTCCAGCACGAGGTTGCCCTCGGCCTTGGTGACGGTCATGCTCGGCCCGACCGGACGGCAGCCCTGGCTCACCACCGTGCCCAGCACCCCGTCACCACCGATCAGCACCCCGATGGCCCCGTTCTCGGCCACCTCGCCCTCGCAGAACAGCCGCACCGAATCCTCACCGCGCATACCGTCGGCCATGCCCCCGACCAGCGGCAGCCCGTCCAGGGCCGCGGTGGTCTCGCGGACGAACGCCTGGGTGGGGAACTCGTAGGGGTTGGTGAACAGGATCCCGGCCCGGTCGCGCGGGGTGGGCTCGCGCATACCCACCACGGCCAACTGGTCGCCCTCGATCACGGTGTCCAGTCGGAAGGGGGTCAGCTCGACCCCGGGCAGGCGGGCGCTCCAGACGCTGACCGCGCCCTGGCCCTCCACCCCCCGGCCGCCACCGACCACCCCGGTGGCGCTGCACCCCAGGGTGAGCGCGTCACCGGACAGCTCCATGACCCGTTTCCCGGCGAGGGTGACCTCCTCCGGGTCCGCCCCGCTGACGAAGAAGCAGACCAGGTCGGCCGGGCCGTCCATCTGCTCCAGGGCTTGCAGAACCGCGCGCTCGGCCGCGTTCACGAGGTCGGCCCCCGTCGTCAGAGCATCGCCGAACCTAGCCACCAGCCGCCACCCCCGTCTTCACCGGCCGCCGTGGCCGGGCCTGGGAACCTTGCCGTCCCATTCTTCCATCCGGACTCCAAACAGGGGCTTTCCTCCAGCTGGCCCCTCAAACGCCCCGGGGCCTACACTCCCTCACGTGACCCATGCCGCACACGCCCCCGGCGGGCTCCCGCACACACGCGCCGCGCTGCGCGACTCCGGCCACGTCCACCGCTCCACGGCCGCCGAAGTGCGGGAGAACCTGCTGGCCCGGATGGCCTCCGGGCAGCCCCGCTTCCCCGGGGTGCACGGGTTCGACGACACCGTCCTGCCCCAGCTGGAGCGCGCCCTGCTGGCCGGGCACGACGTGGTCCTGCTGGGCGAGCGCGGACAGGGCAAGACCCGGTTGATCCGCACGGTCGCCGGGCTGCTCGACGCTTGGTCGCCAGCGGTCGCGGGCTGCCCGGTCAACGACCACCCCTACTCCCCGGTCTGCCCCTCGTGTGTGCGGCGGTCGGCAGAAGAGGGCGACGAGCTGCCGGTGACCTGGCGGCACCGCGACGAGCGCTACGGCGAGAAGCTCGCCACCCCCGACACCGGTACGGCCGAACTGATCGGTGACGTGGACCCGGCGAGACTGGCCGAGGGGCGCTCCCTCGGCGACCCGGAGACGGTCCACTTCGGCCTGCTGCCGCGCGCCAACCGGGGCGTGTTCTGCGTGAACGAGCTCCCCGACCTGCCCGCGCGCGCCCAGGTGGCCCTGTTCAACGTGCTGGAGGAGCGCGACCTCCAGGTGCGCGGGTACACCCTGCGCCTCCCCCTGGACCTGCTGCTGGTGGCCAGCGCCAACCCCGAGGACTACACGAGCCGGGGCCGCATCGTCACCCCGCTCAAGGACCGGTTCGGCGCCCAGGTGCGCACCCACTACCCGCCTGACCTGGAGCACGAGCTCGCCCTGATCCGGCAGGAAGCGGACCTGCCCGAGGGCACGACCGTCCCCTCGCACCTGGTGGAGACGGTCGCCCGTTTCACCCGGCTGGTGCGCGCCTCCAACCGGGTGGACCAGCGTTCGGGGGTGTCCGTGCGCTTCTCCGTGGCCGCCGCCGAGACCGTGGCCGCCTCGGCGCTGCGCCGGGCGGCGATCGTCGGCGAGGACGTCCCGGTGGCGCGGGTCTGCGACCTGGCCGGGGTGGCCGAACCACTCCTGGGCAAGGTCGAGTTCGAGACCGGCGCGGAGGGGCGCGAGGCGTCGATCCTGGAGACCCTGCTGCGCCGGGCGGTGGCCGAGACCTTCCGGGCCCGGCTGGGCGAGGCCGACCTGGAACCGCTCAGCGACCGCTTCTCGGGCGGGGGCACGGTGGAGACCGGAGACCTGGTGAGCTCCGCCGAACTGCTGCGCCGGGTGGGCGCGGTGCCCGGGTTGGCGGGGTTGATCAAGCGTGCGGCGCCCGAGGAGGCGGACGGACCGCCCTCTCCTGGACTGGCCGCGGCGGTGGTGGAGTTCGCGCTGGAAGGGCTGTACCTGGAACGGCGGCTGTCCAAGGACACCGCGCCCGACGGGGGTGTCTACCGCTTCTGATGAGGTTCCGGTACCGGGCGTACATGGGTGGCCCCGACCCGCTGGCCGACCCCGATCCGCCTCCAGAGGAGGCGGTGCGGGCCGCTGTGGAACTGCTGGAGTTGATCGCCAGGGAGACGGAGGAACCGGGTGGTGCTCTGGCTGCGACTGAGGCGGCCCTGCGGCGCTACGCGGACGGAGAGCGCGGTGCTCTGGACGAGGTGGACGCCAGAGCGCTCCAGGCGGCTCTGGGCAGCGCCGGGTACGGCCCGCTGGACCGGTTGGACTCGGCCGACCACGGGCTGAGCCCACGCGAACTGCGCAGACTGGGCGAGGTGGCGCTGACCGAGATCGAGGCCGCGCGCCGGGCGGCGCCCGGCGGGCACCGGGGCGGTGACGGGGCGGGCGACGAACCCACCGGCGCCGCGGTGCCGCACGACGGGTTCGACCGCCCCCTGAACGCGGTGGCGACGCTGCGCGAGGCGATGCTGCGGCGAGCTGCTGGTCTCGCACCCGGGGAGGCCCTGCGCGCGGAGGACGTGCGCTACACCGAGACCGAACCGGCCGGGGCCGCCGCGGTGTGCCTGCTGGTGGACCTGTCCCACTCGATGGTCGCCCGCGGGCTGCACGAGGCGGCCACCCGCACCGCGCTGGCCCTGCACACCCTGGTGCGCACCCGGCACCCCGAGGACCGGCTTCTGATCATCGGTTTCGGTGACCGCGCCCGCGAGATGACCCCGGCGGAGTTGGCCGAACACGACTGGCGGCGAACCCCCGGCACCAACCTCCAGCACGCGCTTCACCTGGCCCGGCGGTACCTGCGCCGTCACCGGGCGCTGCGGCCAGTGGTCCTGGCGGTCACCGACGGCGAACCCACCGCGCACCTGGGCGAGGACGGCGACGCCCGGTTCTCCTGGCCGCCCGCCCCGCGCACGGTGGAGGTCACCGCGGCCGAACTCGACGCCGCTCTGGGCGAGGGCGCCGAGGTCACGTTCTTCCTGCTCGCCGACGATCCGCGGCTGCGGGAGTTCCAGGGGCTCCTCGAACGCCGCCGAGGCGTGCGCGTGATGCACGCGGACGCCGAGGCACTGGGCCCGCTGGTCGTCGACAGGTATGTGAAACAGCGCTGACTGAGGTAGCGCGCTGACCCCGGCGACGCTGATGGAAACGGAAACAGCGAGGACCGTGCCACCGCAGCCGCAACCACACCGGTCATGCGGGTGTCGACCACGGCCTCCGCCGAGCAGATTTCAGCGGTGATCTTGCTACCAGTAGCAAGTTCGGCGCCGAACTTGCTACTGGTAGCAAGATCACCGCGGGAGGGGCTCGGCGTCGGGGAAGTGGAGGCGGACCAGGGTGCCGCCGTCGGGCGGGGCCTCGACAGTGAGCGCGGCGCCGTGTGCGTCGGCGACCTGGCGAACAATGGCCAGGCCCAGCCCCGAACCCGGGGTGCCGCGGGCGGCGGAGGACCGGTAGAAGCGGTCGAAGACGTGCGGGAGATCCTCGGCGGCGATCCCGGGCCCGTGGTCACGCACGGTCAGCTCACTGCCGAACAGGCTGACCTGGACCGTTCCGTCCGCCGGGCTGAACTTGGCGGCGTTGTCCACGAGGTTGGCCACGGCACGGGTCAGCCGCTCCGGATCGCCCTGGACGACGGTGGCCTCCGCGTGCAGGTCGAATCCGGTCTCCGGTCGGTCGCGGCGCACGGAAACCACGCAGTGCTCCACCACCTCGTCCAGGCGCACCGCCTCGTCGCGGTGCTCCCCGCGGTCGCCGCGGGCGAGTTCGATCAGATCGTTGACCAGCCTGGTCATCGCCACCGTCTGGGACCGCAGGGTGGCCACCACGCGGGCGCGGCGCTCGGGGTCGAGGTCGCGGCCGAGCAGGTCGGTGTTGGCGCGCAACCCGGTCAGTGGGGTGCGGAGTTCGTGTGAGGCGTCGGCGACCAGCTGGCGCTGCGCGGCGGAGGACTCCTCCAGCTCGGCGAGCATGGTGTTGAAGGCGGCGGCGAGGCGGGAGAGCTCGTCGTGGCCGGAAACCTCGATGCGGTGGCCGGGGTCGCGGGTGGCCGCGACGGTCTCGGCGGTCCGGGTCAGCCGTTCCACAGGGCGCAGCACGGTGCGGGCGCTCAGGTAGCCGAGGAACCCGGCGAGGAGCACGCCGAGCCCGCCGGCGGCGGCGATGCGCCAACCGACCCGGGTGACGGAGGCCTGGACGGTGTCGGCGCGTGCGGACACCTGCACGGCGCGGCCCTCGCCAAGGGGCGCTGTGTAGCCGCGGACCGGTAGGTCGCCGATGGCGGCGTCGGAGAAGTAGGGGGCGGCCTCGCCCGCCGCGACGTCGAAGGCCGCGGCGGAGACCGGCGGGGTGAGCTCGCCCGGTGGCGGGTCGACGATCTGGCCGGGGCCGATGATCTGCACGCAGCTGGGCGCGGTGACGTACACGCACTCCCCCGACCCGACCCAGTCCGCGCGGTCGATCTGCCGGGACACGCGGTTGGCCTCCCGGAGCAGGCTCAGATCCAGTTCCGCGTAGAGCTGGTGGCGGACGATCCCGTAGGACACGGCGGCGCCGACCACCGAGAGCGTGGCCACGACCAGGGCAGTCACTACCGCCAGGCGGACTCTCAGGCTCAGGTGGGCGCGGGGTTCTGGTTGGGGCTGCTGCGGTTCTGACTGCTGTGGTTCACACACCGGGGCTCTCCCCACGTTCCTCCAGCACGTAGCCCACGCCGCGCACGGTGTGCACCAGTCGGGCCTCTCCCCCGGCCTCCAGCTTGCGCCGCAGGTAGCCGATGTAGACGTCCAGGGAGTTGGAACCCGGCCCGAAGTCGTAGCCCCACACGTGGTCGACGAGCACGGCGCGGGGGACGACCCGGCCCGCGTTGCGCACGAGCGCTTCGAGCAGTGCGGACTCGGTGCGGGTGAGTTCGAGGGGGCGCTCACCCAGCCGGGCGCGGCCGCCCTCGGTCTCGACGGTGAGCGGACCGTGGCCGAGGGTTCCGCCGTCGTCGGGGTAGGCGCGGCGCAGCAAGGCACGCAGCCGGGCCAGAAGCTCGTCGAGGTCGAAGGGTTTGACCAGGTAATCGTCGGCGCCCGCGTCCAGCCCGGCGACCCGGTCGCCGACGGAGTCCCTCGCGGTGAGGACCAGCACGGGGGTGCGGTCGCCGCGTTCGCGGAGCCTGCGGCACAGGGTGAGTCCGTCCACGAACGGCATCATGACGTCCAGCACAATCACGTCCGGCGGCCAGCGGCGCACCGCCTCCAGCCCGGTACCACCGTCGGTGGCGGCCATCACCTGATAACCCTCGATCTCCAGGGCTTCGGTGACCGCCTCACGCACGGCGGGTTCGTCCTCGACGACCAGTACTCGTTTCACGGTCCCCGAACCTAATCGAGAAACGTGTGTGTGAGCTGGTGACCGGCCGTTTTCTCAGGCAACTCTCAGGTTGGCCGTCTTGAGTCGCTGTCATGACCGAAAGAGAACTGAGTGAACAGACCCGACCGCGGGCCCTGCCCCGGGTCCTGGCCGTCCTCGCGGTCGGCTCGCTGCTGGCGGCAGTGGCGACCGTGGCGTGGGCGCTCGGGGTACTGCCCGGCGGGTCGAAGGGGACCACCGTCCTGGTGATGGGCAGCGACTCCCGGGAGGGTGACAACGCCGCCCACGCACCCGGGGACGACGACTCCGAGCGCGCCGACAGCATCGTGCTAGTTCACCTGGCCGAGGACGGCGGGGCGACCGTGGTCAGCCTGCCCCGGGACACGGTGGTGGAGCGTCCGGAGTGCACGGGGGCCGACGGCGGGAGCGTCCACGGATCGGACGAGCAGCCGTTGAACCAGGCGTTCGCCATCGGCGGCGCGGAGTGCGCGGTCGCCGCCGTGGAGCAGACCACGGGGGTGCCGGTGGACCACCACGCGGTGTTGGACTTCGTGGCGATGGCCGAGCTCAGCACGCTCGTGGGCGGGGTGGAGGTCACCGTGCCGGAGGGGATCGAACCGGGGTTCGCCAACGGCCTGGAGCCGGGGCGGCAGGTGCTGGCGGGCGACGACGCGGTCGCGTTCCTGCGGCTGCGCCACGTGGGCGAGGACCAGAGCGACCTGCGGCGGATCGAGCGGCAGCAGGAGTTCCTGCGCGGGCTGGTGGCGGCGGCCGGTCAGGGCGGGCTGCTGTCCGACCCAGCGCGGGCGGTGGAGCTGGCGTCGGAGTTCACCGAGCGGATCGAGACGGACCCGGGGCTGGCCAACCCGATGACGCTGAGTCGGCTGCTGAACGAGCACCGGGGGGTGGCGGGGGACGACGTAGAGATCCTGACCGCGCCGGTGGTGGATTCGGAGGTCAACCCGCTGGCCTGGGTGGAGTTCTCACCGGACGCGAAGAGGCTGTGGCGACGGCTGGGGGCCTGAGGCGGGGAGGTGCGGGGGCTCGGGTCAGTGCTCGAAGATGTTGACGTCCGAGTGCATCACCCGCAGTTCCTCGGGGGCATCGCCGCCCGCGTAGAGGAGCTGGTGGCGGTTGGCCGGCATGAGGGTTTCGGTGAAGCGCAGCGGGCGCTGGCCCTCGTAGGTGACCCGCTCCTGGACGAGCAGGGGGATGCCGGGGGCGAGCCCGAAGGCGTCGGCCTCGTCCTGGGAAGGCATGCGCGCACCCACGATGTCCCAGTTCCACTCCTCGTGCAGGCCGAGTTCCCTGAGCACCTCGCCGATCCCGCCCTCGAGGTACTCGGGGGACATGAGCGCCGTGTTGCTAGCGATGCTGAACGGAAAGTAGGTGACGTGCGACTGCCACAGGCTGCCGTCGACGAAGTGCTCCGAAGCGCGGATCACGACGAGGCCGCCGTGCGGGCCCTGCTCCTCGGATTCGTTGAGCAGCCGTTTGGCGATCTTGGGCCGCATGGTGTCCAGGCTGACCTTGATCTTCTCGTCGATGTTGCTGTACCCGGCGTCGCGCAGCCGGGAGTGGTAGTCCGAGTCCAGCCGCCCGGGGTCGTCCCGACTGGTCGGGGTGGCCCGGTGGATGATCGGCTGGTGGTCGGCGACGTAGGCGCCCCGGCCGACGTGGATGGCGATGCGGCCCTCGTCCTGGAGGATGCGCATGCCCAGGCGCGCGGTGGCACGTGAGACGTCGAGTTCGTCGGCGAGCTCCTCCTCGCCCGGAAGCCGCTCACCCGGCTGGTAGACGCCCTTGGCCAGGGCCTCCCGCAGGTAGTCGGCGACCACGGTCTTCTTCGTCGTGCTCATTCGCTGTTTCAGTCCCGGTGGTAGGCCTGCAGGTTGCCGTGCTCGAACTGGTAGCGGATGCTGTGCCCCGCATGGACAGTGTGCACCAAACGGATGGGCCGGTCCTCGGCGTAGTCCGTGCGGTGAACGTTCAGCACCGGGACGCCCGGCGGGAGTTCGAGCTGGGACGTCTCCTGGGGGGTGGGCATGCGGGTCTCGAGCTCGTCCACGTAACCGACCTGGCGGTGGCCGTGCTCCATGAGCACCACCAGGGCGCTCTCCACGTCCTCGGGGACCATGAGCGGGGTGCCCTGGACCAGGTCCACCGGGTAGTAGGCGGAGCTGACCGACCCCGAGCGCTCCCCGGAGAAGCGGTGCATGCGCCGGACCACCGTCATGTCGCCCTCGGGGACCCGCAGGCGGCTGGCGATGTCGGGGGTGGCGCTGAGGAGCTGGAGCTCCTCCAGGGTCAGGCCGCTCATGTTGGACTCGTTGAGCCCGTCGGGGCCGCCCTTGGTACGGGTGGCGTAGAAGGTCTCCGGGACCACGTCCTGAACGAAGTGCCCGCGGCCGGGCTTGCTGACGATGAGTCCCTGATTGCGCAGCATGCCCAGGGCGAGGCGGATGGTGTTGCGGGAGGCCTCGAACCGCTCCTCCAGCTGCTTCTCCGAGGGAAGCTGGCCGCCCAGGGGAAGGCTTCGCTCCTGGATCTCCCGTCGCAGCGCTCGGGCGATCTGCCGGTATCTACTTTCTGCCCGCATAAGTCCGCCCTCTAGGGGGTACAAGACCAACAACTTAACTTGTACCAACAAGCTGAGTGGTACACCAGCCAAACAGGTCCGACCGGTTCTGTTGAACCCATCCTAGATGAAGGCCACCCTCAGTACAGGGCGGATCCACCATCTGGCCACCCGAAACGGAGAACATGAAGACGAACATGAGGACGCAGAGACCACCACAGGCACACCCACCCCATACCGACGGAAGAACCCGGACCACATGAGACGCACTCCACCGCCCCCTCGGTTCTCAAGGGGGCCGACCAGGATCTGACCGGCCACTACCCCCAGAGGACAAGCCATGGAAATCGCCTTCGTCATCCTCATCTTCGTCGGCCTGCTGTTGATGGGCCTCGCGGCGGGGTTCCTCCTCGCCATCTCCATCGGCATCCGACGCCGGGACCACCGGGGCAGCTACCGCTCCCTGCGCGAGGAGGGCGACGACAGCGCCCTCTCCCGTTCCAGCCGGGCCTTCCTCGGCCTGCACTTCCGTGACCAGCAGCGCGACCTCCCGGTCCAGAGCCGCACGCCCACCGCGGTCTGAACCGAACCCGTAGCGCTCGCAACACCGACGCTGTGCCCACCCGGCACACAGCACCTGCGGTGAACGCAGCAGGAACCAATGCAGTAGGAATCAACGAGGCAACGGCCGCGACGGGCCCGGCAACGACGCCGGGGAACCCGCGCGGCGACGCCACGCGGCCCCCCGACCGCCGCTGAACCCCCCGTTTGAGAATTCAGACTTCGAGAGCCCCGTTCTGAGGGCTCAGGTTTGCAGGGATCAGCCTTCGAGGGCCTGCAACAGGTCCGCGACCAGGTCGTCACCGGACTCGATACCCACGGAGACTCGCACCAGATCGGCCGGAACCTCCAGCGGGGACCCCGCGGTCGACGCGTGCGTCATCCGCCCCGGGTGCTCGATGAGGGACTCGACCCCGCCCAGGGACTCACCCAGGGTGAAGACCTTGGTCCGCTCGCACACCTCCAGTGCCGCCTTCTCCCCGTCGCGCAGAGCGAAGGAGACCATTCCACCGAAGGAACGCATCTGCCGCTCGGCGATCTTGTGTCCCGGATGGGTGTCCAGCCCGGGGTAGTAGACGCGCCGCACCGCGGGGTGGCCCTCAAGGGCGGCCACGACGCGCTCGGCGTTCTCGCTGTGACGGTCCATCCGCACGCCCAGGGTCTTGACCCCGCGCAGCGTCAGCCAGGAGTCGAAGGGACCCGGGATGGCACCCATGGTGTTCTGGTGGAAGGCCAGCCGTTCGCCCAGCTCGGCGTCGGCCACGACCAGCGCGCCTCCGACGACGTCGGAGTGCCCGCCGATGTACTTGGTCGTGGAGTGCACGACGACATCGGCGCCCAGCGTGAGCGGCTGCTGCAGGTAGGGAGACGCGAACGTGTTGTCGACGACCAGCAGGGCGTCGCCGTCATGGGCGATCTGCGCGACCGTCTCGATATCGGTGATCCCCAGCAGCGGGTTGGTGGGTGTCTCGGTCCACACCACCTTGGTGTTGGGGCGCATCGCGTCCCGGACCGCGTCGACGTCGGTCTGGTCGACCGCGTCCCAGCTAACGCCCCAGCGCTCGACCACCTTGGAGATCAGGCGGAACGTGCCCCCGTAGGCGTCGCCGGGGATGATGATGTGGTCACCCGGGGACAGCACCGTGCGCAGCAGGGTGTCCTCGGCCGCCATCCCGGAGGCGAAGCCCAGGCCTCGCGCTCCGGACTCCAGCGCGGCAAGGCACTCCTCCAGCGCGGTGCGCGTGGGGTTCTTGGTGCGGGAGTACTCGTAGCCCTGTCGCATCCCACCCACGCCGTCCTGGGCGTAGGTACTCGTCTGGTAGATCGGCACAACCACGGCCCCGGTACCGGCGTCCGGCTCCTGCCCTGCGTGGATGGCCAGCGTTTCAAACCCGTCGAACTTCATGTGGCCACAATAGTGCCCGGAGTCCACTCGGAACCCGTTGCCAACAGGCACATCTCAGAATGTGGTCACCCCCTCCACCGCCTGAGCAGACAGCGGGCCTGTGTCCCGGCTGGGCTGCTCCCTATGTTCCGGCTGGGCTCCCTGCGTTGTGTGGGGGAACCCCAGGACCACAGGACCCCGCAGACCCGGGGTGAAGCGCTTGGGGAGTCTGAGCGGGCGAACTCGGCTCCCACAATTCACTTCCCTTCCCCGCTCTGATGGCGCGGAGCTGACTCCCTGCTCCCTGCTCCCTGCTCCCTGCTCCCTGCTCCCTAGCGATGTTCAACCTCGTGAACGCCGTGGAAGGTGTGGGGCGGGCGAGGGAGGCGAAGACCAGGGGACGACGGCCCCTGACGGAGTGACCTCTTCTGTCAGGCGTGTCCGGGCGCCGGCTACGTCAGGGAGCTGGGCTCTCAGGCCGGGGGGAACCTCGTGGGCGAGCCCGGCTCCGGGGGCTCGGTGGGGGCCTCCGGGGGCAGGCCCGTGACCGGGGTGGGCACGCGGGTGGGCGTTCCCATCTCGCGGAGGGGCGGGTCCCAGCCGAGTTCGGGGTCGTGGGTGCGCACCACCTTGCCGGGGATGCCCGCGATGACCGCGTGGTCGGGGTACTTGCCCGGGCGGACGACGGTTCCGGCGGCGACGACGGAGTTCTTGCCGAGGTGGACGCCGGGGAGGATGACGCTGTTGGCGCCGAGCCAGCTTCCCGCGCCGATGCTGACCGGGTCGTCGACGGGCCACTGGAGGCCGACGGGGATGTCGGTGTTGGCGTAGGCGTGGTTCTGATCGGTGATGTAGACGTACGGCCCCGTGTAGACGTGGTCGCCGATGTCCACGGAGCGGTGAGCGACGATGTGTGACCCGCGGCCGATCGCGCAGCCGGAGCCGATACGGACGACGGTTCCCTCACCGAGGTCGTAGTCGGGGCCCATCCCGGCAGCCAGGGTCATGTCACCACCGAGGACGGTGTGCACGCCGATCTCGATCCACGGCTCTCCGTAGAGCGTCGCGGTGGGGAAGGCGATCGCAGACCCGGCTCCGAAGCGCGCGAACTTGCGGGCGGCCTTGGAGTCGGCGCGGATCTCTCCGTGGCTCCGCGCATACGACCAGACGGAGCGGATGATCCAGTTCAGGAGCCGCGACACGGGTGCACCTACTTATTACCGGCCAGTAAATCCTGACGCGAACATTAGCAGTGTCCGAGTATGCGTCATGGTGTCCGGTGCACGAACACCGGGTCCCGAACGGCGCTCGGTTCGAGTGCCGCCCGGGACCGGGAAGGGGCTTGATCAGCCCGACAGGTGGGCCAGCAGGTCCTGCCTGGTGAGAATGCCCACCGGCTTGCCGTCGCGCAGCACGACGAGGGCGCCGGAGGTGCGCAGCAGGCGGACGCAGTCGCTCACCGGGGTACCGGTACCGACGGTGGAGAGCGGCTTGCCCATGTGGGTCTCGACGAGGTCGTCCAGCTCGGCCCGGCCGTCGAAGAGGGCGTCGAGGAGGTCGCGCTCGGCGATGGAGCCGACGACCTCGGCCGCCATGACCGGCGGCTCCTCCTTCATGACGGGCAGCTGGGAGACGCCGTACTCGCGCATGATCGCCACGGCGGTGCCGACGGTCTCGTCCGGGTGGCTGTGCACGAAGTCGGGCATCTCGCCCTCCTTGGCTCCCAGCACCTGGCCGGCGGTGGCCTCCTCGGTCTCCGCGGACAGGAAGCCGTAGTCGGCCATCCACTCGTCGTTGAAGATCTTGCCGAGGTAGCCGCGGCCGCCGTCGGGCAGCAGCACGACGATGACGTCGTCGGGGCCGGCGTCGGCGGCCACGCGCAGGGCGGCCTCGACCGCGAGGCCGCAGGAGCCGCCGACGAGGAGGCCCTCTTCCTTGGCGAGACGACGGGTCATCAGGAACGAGTCCTTGTCGCTGACCGCCACGATCTCGTCGCAGATCGCCGTGTCGTAGGTGCCCGGCCAGATGTCCTCGCCGACGCCCTCGACCAGGTACGGGCGCCCGCTGCCGCCCGAGTAGACCGAACCCTCAGGGTCGGCGCCCACGACCTGCACGGAGCCCTTGGAGGCCTCCTTGAGGTAGCGGCCGGTGCCGCTGATGGTCCCGCCGGTGCCGATGCCCGCCACGAAGTGGGTGATGCGGCCCTCAGTCTGGTCCCAGATCTCCGGACCCGTGGAGTGGTAGTGCGACTCCGGGTTGTTCTCGTTCTCGTACTGGTTCGGCTTCCAGGCCCCGGGGATCTCCGCGGCCAGGCGGTCGGAGACCGAGTAGTAGGACTCGGGGTGCTCGGGCGCGACCGTGGTCGGGCAGACCACGACCTCGGCGCCGTAGGCGCGCAGCACCGAGAGCTTGTCCGGTCCGACCTTGTCCGGGCAGACGAAGACACAGCGGTAGCCCTTCTCCTGCGCCACGAGCGCGAGGCCGATACCGGTGTTACCGGAGGTGGGCTCGACGATCGTGCCGCCGGGCTGGAGCGCTCCGCTCTTCTCCGCGGCCTCGACCATGCGCAACGCGATCCGGTCCTTGACCGAGCCGCCCGGGTTGAAGTACTCGACCTTCGCCAGGATCGTCGGGGCCAACCCCTCGGAGACCTTCCGAAGACGGACCAACGGGGTGTCCCCGACCAGGTCGATCAGTGAGTCGTGTACCCGCAACTTTGCTCCTTTGCATAGTGGCGACCGGGTCTTCGGCCCGCCGGTGTCGGTTCCCCGGTGCGCCCGAGGCAGGTGAGGACCGGTCCGGTCCCCCACATTCTGACTCTAACCTCACCAACCAGCGTCTTCGCCGCTCCCGTAAGCGGTGTGGACCGGTCCGAACCGGCGCTGGCCCCAACCGAAAGCGGTCGCCGCGCCGTTCGAGTTGGCTGTCCCCGAGGCGCCGATTGTCTGCCGTCGGGGTGCGTGACCGCGGGGTGGCCCGACGGTAACGTCGACTGGGAGTCTTCCGACGCTTCGTGGAGTGAGGGGGCACCGATGCTGCGAGCCGCGCGAGCACGACGCATCGCCGCCGCCACCGCCTTCGGTGGCGGCGGGCTCACGCTCGTGGGCGGGGGCACCCTCGCCCTCCTGTATCTCCAGGCCAGACTGGCAAAGAACGCGATCGGGCACACGAAGTGGAAGCGGCCGCGGGCCAACGGCACCTTCGGGGACGGCGAGGGTCCGCCGCTGCGCCTGCTGATGCTCGGTGACTCCACGGCTGCCGGGTTCGCGGTGGCCGAGTCCCGGCAGACCCCCGGAGCGCACCTGGCCGCGGGACTCGCCGCGGCAGCGGACCGCCCGGTGTGGCTGCGCTGCACGGCCACCCCCGGAGCCACATCCTCGAATCTGGCGGCGCAGGTCCAGCACGGCGAAGCACACCTCCCGGACAAGCGCTACGACGTGGCGGTGATCTTCATCGGCGCCAACGACGTTATCCGCCGGGTCCGCCCCAACGACGCCGTGGCCGCGCTGCGGGAGGCCACCCGAGGGCTGGTCGAGCGGGGCACCCCCGTGGTCGTGGCCACCTGCCCCGACCTCGGCACCGTCCGTCCCATCGGCTGGCCGCTGCGCTCGGTGGCCCGGCGGGCCTCCCGGCAGCTCGCCGCCGCCCAGACCATCGCGGTGACGGAGGTGGGCGGGCGCACGGTCTCGTTGAGCGACGTCCTGGCCGAGGACTTTCGGTCAGATCCGATTTCCATGTTCGGGCCCGACCGATTCCATCCGTCAGCGCGCGGGTACGCGCAGGCCGCGTTCGTCGTCCTGCCCTCCGTCTGCGCCGCCCTGGGACTGCTCCCGGAGATCGACGAGAGCGAGCGCACGGCCGGGGTCCTGCCCGTGGACCGCGCCGCCGTGGTGGCCGCACAGACCCCCGGAACCGAGGTCTCGCGCGCCGCTGACCAGGCACCCTCCGGGCAGCACGGCAGCTGGGCCGCGTTCATCCGCGGCCCCTTCCGGCTGCGCGGCGCGCCCAGGCCCGCGACCGCGCCGAGCAGCGCCGAGACCATCGAAAGCGACGACGCGCCAAGGCCGACCCCGGGTGGCGCCGGGAACCGTCGGACAGGTTAACTAGCCAGTAACAAGTCTTGCCGTGCCCCGAACAAGGACGAAGAACATGCCCGAAGCAGTCATCGTCGCAACCGCGCGCTCCCCGATCGGCCGAGCCTTCAAGGGCTCCCTCAAGGACCTGCGCCCGGATGACCTGACCACCCAGATCGTCGGCGCCGCCCTCGCCAAGGTCCCCGAGCTCGACCCGAAGAGCATCGACGACCTCATGCTCGGCTGCGGCCTCCCCGGCGGCGACCAGGGCTTCAACATGGCCCGCATCGTCGCCGTGCAGCTCGGCCTGGACACCGTCCCGGGCACCACCGTCACCCGGTACTGCTCCTCGTCCCTGCAGACCACCCGGATGGCCTACCACGCCATCAAGGCGGGCGAGGGCGACGTGTTCGTCTCCGCCGGCGTGGAGACCGTCAGCCGCTTCATCAACGGCAGCAGCGACAACCCGCAGAACCAGAACCCGCTCTTCGCCGACGCCACGGCGCGCACCGAGAAGCGCAAGGAGGGCGGCCAGGGCGCCTGGACCGACCCGCGCGAGGCCGGAAACCTGCCCGACGCCTACATCGAGATGGGCCAGACCGCGGAGAACGTCGCCGAGATCACCGGCGTCTCCCGTCAGCGCCAGGACGAGTTCGCCGTGCGCTCGCAGAACCTCGCCGAGAAGTCGCTGGACAACGGCTTCTGGGAGCGTGAGATCACCCCGGTGACCCTGCCCGACGGCACCGTGGTCAGCACCGACGACGGCATCCGCCGCGGCACCACCTACGAGAAGGTCTCGCAGCTCAAGCCGGTGTTCCGCCCCGACGGCACCGTCACCGCGGGCAACGCCTGCCCGCTCAACGACGGCGCCTCCGCGCTGGTCATCATGAGCGACACCAAGGCCAAGCAGCTGGGCATCACCCCGCTGGCCCGCATCGTCTCCACCGGCGTGACCGGCCTGAGCCCGGAGATCATGGGCCTGGGGCCGGTCGAGGCCTCCAAGCAGGCCCTGGCCCGCGCCAACATGGCGATCGGCGACATCGACCTGGCCGAGATCAATGAGGCCTTCGCCGCCCAGGTGCTGCCCTCCGCCGACCAGCTGGGCATCGACGTCGACAGCCAGCTGAACGTCAACGGCGGCGGCATCGCTGTCGGCCACCCGTTCGGCAGCACCGGCGCGCGCATCACCGGCACGCTGATCAACGGCCTCCAGTTCCACGACAAGACCTTCGGTCTGGAGACCATGTGCGTCGGCGGCGGCCAGGGCATGGCGGCCATCTTCGAGCGTCTGAGCTAACCAGCGCCTGAGCTGACTTTCGGTCCGCCTGCATCCCAGGCCACGAAGGGGCTTCGGACTCCGGTCCGGGGCCCCTTTTGTCATGTTCGAGGCACCTATGAACGTCCCGCAGGGAAACGTTCTCGCACCCGCAAGGTAAAAGCTGGCGGCCGGGGCTTGTCCAAACCGTGATCCTGATGCAGGGTCGCAGGTAAGTGCCACACGCCCAACGCACTGCGGAGGTGCCTATGTCGGTAACCCACTCGCCGGAGATCCACGCAAAGCTCATCGAACGCATCCCGGCCGTGACCGGCCGAGGACTCCACGAGTGGTTCGACTCGCTCGACAAGGGACCGGGCCTGCTGCGCCCCACGGACCGGTCGTACTGGCTCGCTGACGAGTACAACCTCACCCACGGCTACGCCCAGGCCATCGTCACCGAATACGACCGTCGTCGCAGGAACCGCTCCATCCCGACACCGCGCCGAGAGACCGTCTGACCCGCCCTGACACCTCAGTGCCCGCACTCCGAGCACGGCAAAGGGGCCGCCCCCGGGAAGAACCCGGGCGACGGCCCCTCGTCACGCCGAACGTGTCTACGCGGGCGCGGACGTACCTGAGCGGTACCAGCGGTACCACGCGGTACTAGTCCGCGAACATCGTCTTGATCAGCCAGAGCAGACGCAGGATCTCGATGTACAGCCAGACCAGGGAGACGGTCAGGCCGAAGGCGAACTGCCAGGCAAACTTGCTCGGGATGCCGGCGGCGACGCCCTCCTCGATACCGCGGAACTCGATGGCCAGCGTCAGGGCGGCCAGCACCACGAACACGATGCCGACGCCCAGGCCCAGCCAGGTCGGCTCGCGCAGACCCATGCCACCGGCGATGAAGAAGCTGAGCACGAAGTTGATCAGCATCAGGGCAGCGGCGCCCAGGACGGCGTACGAGACGGCCTTCACGAAACCGTCGGTCACCTTGATGATGCGGTACTTGTACAGCGCCAGCATCACGCCGAAGACCGCGACCGTACCGATCACGGCCTGCGTGACCAGCGAGGTGCCCGCCGATGCGTCACCCAGCTGCGCCGACAGCATGCTGCCGAGCAGAGCCGAGAGGCCACCGACCAGCAGACCCTGCAAGGCCGCGTAGATCAGGATGGCGACCGGGCTGGTCATCTGCTTGAACGCGATCACCAGGCCCAGGATGAGCCCGCCGATCATGCCGATGAACATGAGACCCATGCCGAGGGCGGGGTTGCTCATGAAGAGGAAGTAGTTGATGGCACCGACGATCGCGACGGCGCCCAGGGTCATACCCGTGCGCACGACGACGTCGTCGATGGTCATGGGCTGGTCGGCCGCCGCCTGCTGCGGGTAACCCGGCTGGGGGTAACCCTGCTGCGGGTAACCCGGCTGGCCGTAACCCTGCTGCGGGTAGGGCTGTCCGTAACCCTGCTGCCCATAGCCCTGCTGAGGTCCGGACTGCTGCTGTAGCGCCCGCTTGAGGACGGGGTTGGAACTCCGCATCCGCATGTCTAGTAAAGGCCTTTCACGCGTGGTTTGCTGCCCACAAAGTAACGTACGGCCCCGTCCGCGGGTTCCGGGGACCAGGTCACCGTTGCGAAACGGCACGTGTGAAACGACACGTACCGCAAAAGGGCCACGTCAAAGCAGCGGGGGTCCGCACCCGTGTCACCGGTGCGGACCCCCGCTTTCGGACCCTGTGTCTTCGGGCCTCGTGCCCATCCCTAGTTGCGGGTCACCAGGGACCGCGCGAGGAAGAGCATGTTGGCCGGGCGCTCCGCCAGACGGCGCATGTAGTAGCCGTACCACTCGTCGCCGTAGGGGACGTAGACGCGCATGCGTTTGCCCTCGGCGGCCAGGCGGACCTGCTCGCCGTCCCGGATGCCGTAGAGCATCTGGTACTCGTAGTCGTCCGCGCCGCGGCCGTGGGCGGCGGCCAGCTCACCGGCGATGGCGATCATCCGCGGGTCGTGCGAGGCCACCATCGGGTAGCCGTCACCCTCCATGAGGACCTTCAGCGCGCGCACGTAGGCCTTGTCCACCTCGTGCTTGTCGCGGAAGGCCACGGACTCGGGCTCGTCGTAGGCGCCCTTGCACAGGCGCACCCGCGAACCCTCGCCGCTGAGGTCGCGGCAGTCGGCCTCGGTGCGGCGCAGGTAGGCCTGGAGGACCGCGCCCGTGGACGGGAAGTCCTGGCGCACCTCGCGCAGGATGGCCAGCGTGGAGTCGACGGTGGTGTGGTCCTCCATGTCGAAGGTCACCGTGGTGCCGACCGCCTTGGCGGCCTCGGCGATCCTGCGCGCGTTCTCCAGCGCGATCTTCTCGCCGTCCGCGTTCAGGAACTGACCGACGGCGGAGAGCTTGACCGAGACCTCGGCGCGGTCGCCCAGACCGGCCTCGCCCAGAGCGGCGAGCAGCTCCTGGTAGGCGGTCACGGTGCCGGTGGCCTGGGACAGGTCCGTGGTGTCCTCACCGAGGAAGTCCAGGGTGATGTAGCGGTCCTTGGCCAGCTCGTGGACGGCGGGCAGGGCCTCCTCCATGGTGGCGCCCGCGACGAAGCGGGAGACCATGGCCCGGGTCATGGGAGTGCGCTCGACGATCGTGCGGCAGGTCGTGGACCTGGCGGCGAGCAGCAGGGGCTTACGAAGCATGGTGACCTCGACGAAGACGTGCGCGAGCGGGTTGGGCTGGCGCGGACGATGAACGCGGCCGGTGTGCCGACCGCGCGGTGGGTTCCTCGGGGGGCGCGGGGTCCCCGTTCCCCGGCGGCTCACTCGGCGCGGGCCGCCGGGGAACGGGCCCCGGGTGGCGGCGGACTCCCCTCAGGACGGAGAAGGGGGTACGCCGCCGGTGACTACCCCTGGTGGGGGTAGGAGGAGACCGTCGGCGCGACGAACGTCTCCTTGATGGCGCGCGGGCTGGCCCAACGGGACAGGTTCTGGGCCGAACCCGCCTTGTCGTTGGTGCCGGAGGCACGACCGCCGCCGAAGGGCTGCTGACCGACGATGGAGCCGGTCGGGCGGTCGTTGATGTAGAAGTTGCCGGCGGTGAAGCGCAGGGCCTCGGTCGCCTTGGCCACCGCGGCGCGGTCGTTGGCCAGGATGGCGCCGGTCAGGGCGTAGGCGGAGCCCTCGTCGACGATCTTCAGGACCGACTCGAAGTCGTCGTCCTCGTAGACGTGGACGGCGATGACCGGGCCGAAGTACTCCGTGCGGAACACGTCGTTGGTCGGGTCGGTGCCCTCAATGATGGTCGGGCGCACGAAGTAGCCGACCGAGTCGTCGGCGGTGCCGCCGGCGATGATCTGCAGGGTCGGGTCGGACTTGGCGTCCTCCAGGACCTTGGCCAGCTTGTCGAAGGAGCGGCGGTCGATGACGGCGCCGACGAAGTTCGACAGGTCGGTGACGTCGCCCATGGTCAGGGCCTCGGTCTCGGCGACCAGGTCGTCGCGCATCTGCTCCCACACCGAGCGGGCCACGAAGGCGCGCGAGGCGGCGGAGCACTTCTGACCCTGGTACTCGAAGGCGCCGCGCACGATGGCGGTGCGCAGGATCTCCGGGTCGGCGGAGGAGTGGGCGACGATGAAGTCCTTGCCGCCGGTCTCGCCCACGATGCGCGGGTAGGAGCGGTAGTTGGAGATGTTCTCGCCGACGCTCTTCCACAGGTGCTGGAAGGTCTTGGTGGAACCGGTGAAGTGCACACCGGCCAGCTCGGGGTCGTTCAGCGCAATGTCCGAGACGGCGAGGCCGTCACCGGTGACCATGTTGATGACGCCCGGGGGCATGCCGGCCTCCTCCAGGAGGCGCATGGTCAGCTCGGCGGCGAACTGCTGGGTCGGGGACGGCTTCCACACGACCACGTTGCCCATGAGGGCGGGGGCGGTGGGCAGGTTGCCCGCGATGGCGGTGAAGTTGAAGGGGGTGATCGCGTAGACGAACCCCTCCAGCGGGCGCTGCTCCATGCGGTTCCACACGCCGCGCACGCTCAGGGGCTGCTGCTCCATGAGCTGGCGGGCGTAGGAGACGTTGAAGCGCCAGAAGTCGATGAGCTCACAGGCCGAGTCGATCTCCGCCTGCTGGACGGTCTTCGACTGGCCGAGCATGGTGGCGGCGTTGATCGTGGCGCGCCAGGGGCCGGCGAGCAGCTCGGCGGCGCGCAGGATGATCGCGGCGCGGTCGTCGAAGGACATGGCGCGCCAGGCGGGAGCGGCGGCCTTCGCGGCGGCGATGGCGTCGCGGGCGTCCTGGTGGGTGGCGTTGCGCATGGTGCCGAGGACGGCCGCGTGGTTGTGCGGCTGGACGGCGTCGATCGGGTCGCCGCCACCCATCCGGCTCTCACCGTTGATGCGCATCGGCAGGTCGATGCTCTCGCGGCCGAGCTCCTCGAGCTTGGCGACGAGCTCGGCGCGCTCGGCGCTCCCGGGCGCGTAAGAGAGAACGGGTTCGTTCACCGGCAGCGGGACGTTGGTCACGGCGTCCATGGGCACCTCCCTGGAAAGAATGTCCCTGAACGAGCAGGGTTGGGCTGATTCAACGGTCTCAGAACGTGGACGTCCATACCTTGTGGGCCGGGCCACTCTTTGCCAGCCCTATTTGTTCACCTGGACAAACCAAGGCATGCATGAATACGCGCACCCCGGTTCCCCGCCCTCGCAACTCCAGTAATGTCAGTCCACGCACCCCACCGGCGAGGAACGACATCATGCCTGGTCAAGTAGGAACACATGGCGAAGAGGGCGCGGGCCTGCCGCTCCGCAGGCTGCTGCTGGCCCTCGGCGACCCGATCGTGGACGTGGCCGCGGCGCCCGACGGACTTGATGTTCAGGTGGACAACGTCGTGATCATCGACCCCGAGGACCGGGTGGAGGCCCGCGAGGGTGACCTGGTCCTACTGATCGGGGTGCGCGGCGGGGCGGCCCGGCGGCTGGTCCGGGTGCTGGCCGGGCAGGGCGCGGCGGCGGTCGCGGTCAAGGCCGGCGGGCATTCCCCCGCGGAGGAGACCATCCCGCCGTCCGGTGAGCACCGGGGCCGTTCCCCGCGTTCGGGCGCCGCGGACGAACTGCGGACGCTGCGCGCCGAGGCCCAGGAGAGCGGGGTCGCGCTGCTGGCCGTGCGGCCCGAGGTGCGCTGGGACCAGCTCCAGTCGATCTGCCAGCACATCGTGGACGACGCCCGGCTGACCGCCTCGGAGGACCTGGGCGAGGCCAGCGGCGACCTGTTCTCCATGGCGCAGACCATCGCCCAGCTCACCGGCGGGCTGGTGAGCATCGAGGATTCGGCCAGCCGGGTGCTGGCCTACTCCAGCGGCGCCGAGGTGGACGAGCTGCGCCGCCTGTCCGTGCTGGGCCGCCAGGGCCCCGAGTCCTACCTCGCGCTGCTGCGGGAGTGGGGCGTGTTCACCAAGCTGCGCGCGGGCGAGGAGGTGGTGCGGATCGAGGAGCACCTCGAACTCGGCATCCGCCGCCGCCTGGCGGTGGGCATCCACGCCGGGCGCCAGCCGCTGGGGGCGATCTGGGTGCAGGAGGGCTCCCAGCCGCTGGCCCGGCACGCGGAGGAGGCCCTGCTCGGTGCCGCCCGCACCACCGCGCTACAGATGATCCGCCAGCGCACCCAGGCCAGCGCCGGGCTGCGGCTGCGCGAGGACCTGCTGTCCAGCCTGCTGGAGGGGCGCATCGACGCGGGCGCGCTCGCCGACACCGTGGAGGTGCACACCGAGCGGGCCGCGCTGGTGGTGGCCTTCTCGCTGAGCCAGCCCTCGGCCGGGTCAGCTGGCTCAGGGGGTGGCCCGGAAACCGCGAAACCGGAGGGCGCCGAGGCCGGGGAGCGCCCGGACCGGCCGGTGCGGGAGCTGCGCCGCCGCCAGCTCATCGACCTGGTCTCCGTGCACGCGGCCGCCTACCGGCGCAGCTCCCTGGTGACCGAGCTCGACGGCCGCGTCTACGTGCTGTTGCCGGATCTGGCCCGCACCCCGGGCGGGGACGGCTGGCGCGGGGTGGAGCAGTCGGTGCTGGCGCTGACCCGCAAGACGGTCGCGGCGGCCCGGGCGGCGCTGGGGCTGCGCGTGCAGGCAGCCGTGGGTTCGCTGGTGGAGCGGCTGGGCGACGTCCCCGAATCCCGCGCGGAGGCGGACCGGGTCCTGGACGCCATGGGCCGCGACCTGGACGGCGGCACCGACTGGGAGGTGGCGACCATCTCCGACGTGCGCTCCCGGGTATTGATCAGCGAGACCCTCGCCCACCTGCGCGCCGACCCGTCCCTGCGCGACCCCCGGGTGAACCGCTTGATCGAGTACGACCAGGCGGGCGGCGCCGACCTTGTGCACTCGCTGCTGGCCTACCTGGAGGCCTTCGGCGACGCCCGCGCGGCGGCCGAGCGCCTGCACATCCACCCGAACACCCTGCGCTACCGCGTCCGCCGCGCGGCGGCCGTGAGCGGCATCGACCTGGGTGATCCGGGCGAGCGCCTGTTCACCCAGCTCCAGCTGCTGATGGAACAACAATGAGCCGGCAGCGGCTCCGGGCGTTCATGGTCGCCCGGAGGGGTCCGCAAGAGAAGAGCTGAGTACCCCCGGTCGGACTCGAACCGACACTTGTGACCCTTTTAGGGGGCCTGCCTCTTCCATTGGGCTACGAGGGCGTGCCCATCATACCGGCCAGGCCGATTGCCCACTTTGTTTCGGCTTGGCCGGATGGGGACACGAAACGGCCGGCTTCCGAGGGAAACCGGCCGTTTCGGGTAGGTCATTCGTGCCGTGTCAGGGCGTGCCGAGGTCGGGCAGAAAGTCAGCTGACCCGGCGCAGGCGGCCGTCCTCGACCTGGGGCTGGCTGGCCTCCTCGAAGGCCTGGCGCGGATCCGACATCTCCGGGAGCGCAGCGAAGTCGCGGCGCAGGAAGAAGGCGAGCGTCCAGTCCGAGAGGACCCGCAGCTTGCGGTTGAAGGTGGGCACCGCGAGCAGGTGGTAGGAGCGGTGCGCGTACCAGGCCAGACGGCCGTTCAGCTTGATCTTGCCGAACAGCTGGGCCGCGCCCTTGTGCACGCCCAGACCGGCGACCGCGCCGAGGTTCTTGTGCTTGTAGGCCTTGAGCTTGCCGTTGCGCAGCGTCGCGATGACGTTGTCGGCGAGCACCGGGGCCTGGCGGACGGCGTTCTGGGCGTTGGGCGGGTAGTAGCCGCCATTGCCGTCAGGCACCTGGGCGTTGTCGCCACCGGCGAAGACGTTGTCCGTGCCGTTGACGGTGAGGTACTCGCTGGTGTCTACGTGGCCCTTGGGGCCCAGCGGCAGGTCACTGGCGGAGACGACCGGGCTGGGCTTGACGCCCGCGGTCCACACCAGGGTGCCGGCGTCGAACTCGGCGCCGTCGCTGAGCTTGATGCGCTGGTCCACGGCGGACTCGAGGAAGGTCTTGAGGCGGACGTCGATGTCACGGCGGCGCAGCTGGTTGAGCGCCTTCTCGCCGACCTCCGGGCCGACCTCGGGCAGGATCTTGTCCGCGGCCTCGATGAGGTAGAACTTCACTTCGCTCTGCTCGATCGAGGGGTGGACGCGGACCGCGTCGCGGACCAGGTCCTCCAGCTCGGCGATGGCCTCGGCACCGGCGAACCCGCCGCCGACGAACACGAAGCTCAGCGCCTTGGCGCGCACGGCCTTGTCGTCGGTGGAGTCGGCGATGGTGAGCTGGTTGAGCACGTGGTTACGCAGGTAGGCCGCCTCTTCGACGGTCTTGATACCGATGCCCCACTCGGCCAGGCCCGGGATGGGCAGGGTGCGCGAGACCGCACCCGCCGCCATCACGAGGTAGTCGTAGTGGAGGGTCTCCGGCTCACCCACGTTGGGCTCGTAGCGGACCGTGTTGTCGGCGTGGTCGATGCGCACGACGCGGCCGCCCAGCACGCGGACCCGGTCGAAGACCTTCCGCAGCGGGACCACGACGTTGCGCGGCGAGATGTTGCCGGCGGCGGCCTCGGGCAGGAAGGGCTGGTAGGTCATGTAGGAGTTCGGGTCGATGACGGTGATGCGGGCTTCACCGGACCCGAGCTTCTTCTCGAGTCGCCTCGCGGTGTACATCCCGAGGTAACCGCCGCCGACGATGAGGATGTGCGGGATCTCCGCCTCGTCCCCGCCACCGTGTACCAGCCGGTAGTTCCTGCTCTCGGTCATCGCATTTCCGCCCTAACGGTTAATCTGTGGCGCCC
Source organism: Nocardiopsis valliformis DSM 45023 (assembly GCF_000340985.1). NCBI lineage: Bacteria > Bacillati > Actinomycetota > Actinomycetes > Streptosporangiales > Nocardiopsidaceae > Nocardiopsis > Nocardiopsis valliformis. Next base: position 23,593 of record NZ_ANAZ01000009.1, on the reverse strand, counting down.
TTGCCTCAAGGGCCGCGAAGGCTGTCACGGTTCTTCGGTCGCCCCGCGCCGGTTGGCGCCGGGTCCCGCTGAGCCGTGGTTCTTACCCCAACTCTTGGGAAGGTTGCTTGTGCATTCTTTCACAAGCACCTCCCGACAGTGAAGGTTCACATCCGTCCACCTTCGGACCATCCCCACGTGCAACGCAGAGATGTTTTCGCAGGTCAGATGGGTTGTGAATGCATTCACAAGGGCCAAACGGGTGACGCGTCTCACCCGAGGGCCCTGCTCTGACCCCCCGAAAGGCCCCTCCGGAGTGACCGAAGTTCCCTTTCCAGGAGGTTAAGCAATGATGAGTACCGGTTTACTCCGGTTCACCCGGGTCACAAGAATCACCCGGACCGCCCCGGTCGACCGGCCCCCGCGGTTCAGCAGAGTCCCCGTCGACCGGACGCCCGGGCGTTCCAGACCGCTACCGGATCACTCCGGTGCGATGAGACTCCACGCGACACCGTCGAGGATGTCGTGCTCGCTCGCGGTGAAGTGGTCGGCGCCGGTACGCGCCAGCACACGGGACAGCACCAGGGCGCCCGCCCCGATCACGTCCACGCGGCCCGGGTGCATCACACCGATCTCCGAGCGCTCCGCGTGCCGGGAGCCCAGCAGCTCGACGGTGATCCGCTCCAGGGCCTCGCCGGAGACCCGCGAGTGGTGGATCCGCTCGGAGTCGTACTCGGGCAGGTCCAGCGCGATCCCGGCGACCGTGGTCGCGGTCCCGGCCACACACACCACCGAACCGGCCTCGCGCAGCGGGACGACCTTCTCCACCTCGTCCAGGGCGGCGTCGATGTCGGCCGTGGCCGCCTCGACCTGCTCCTTGGTGGGCGGGTCAGAGCGCAGGTGGCGCTCGGTCATCCGCACGCAGCCGATGTTCACCGACAGCGAGGCGCGCACCAGGTCCTCGTCCTCGTCCTCGTCCTCGTCCTCGCCCACGCCGCCCAGCACGAACTCCGTGGAGCCGCCGCCGATGTCGACCACCAGGAAGGGCGTGGTGAAGTCGCCGTTGGACTCGCCGTCGGCGGCCTGCGCCTCCAGCTCGGCCGTGGCGCCCACGAAGGACAGCTCCGCCTCGTCCAGACCGGTGACCACCTCGGGCTCCACGCCCAGGATCTCGCGGACACCGTCCACGAACTCCTGGCGGTTGCTGGCGTCCCGGGTCGCGCTGGTCGCGACCATGCGCACCGTATCCGGCCCCAGCTCGATCCCGTGCGCCTCGATCGCCTCGGCGTAGCCGCGCAGCGCGTCGAAGGTCCGCTCCAGCGCCTCCGGGGCGAACGCGCCGGTCTCGTCGACGCCCTGGCCCAGCCGCACGATCTCCATGCGCCGGTCGGCGTCCACCACCTGGACCTCGTCATCACCCAGGAAGACGATGTCGGCGATCAGCAACCTGATCGAGTTGGTTCCGCAGTCGATCGCCGCGACACCGGTCATGAGGCGTTCGTCCCTTCAGTGCCCTCAGGTGCTTCGTCACCCTCGGGGGCTTCGTCGTCCACGCACACACACGGGCCCTTGGCCCACCACTCGGGAAGCTCGGTCAGCGCCTGGGCACCGAACGGGTTGGTGCCCGGCACGGCCAGCTCGTGGCCGACCAGGGCGTGCAGGCACTTGACCCGGGTCGGCATGCCCCCGGTGCTCTGCATCCCCTCGGGCAGCGGCTCCAGACCGTCGGCGCGCGCCTGCTCGGCCCGCTCGTCCAGGTAGGACTCGTGGGCCTTGGTGTAGGCAGCCTGGAGCTCGGAGTCCTCGCCCAGGCGCTCCTGCATCTGGCGCATCCGGCCCTCGTTCTCCATCCGGCCGATCGCCGAGGCGGCGCGCGGGCACGTCAGGTAGTACAGGGTCGGGAAAGGAGTGCCGTCCTCCAGGCGGGGAGCGGTCTTCACCACGTCGGGGAGACCGCAGGGGCAGCGGTGCGCGACGGCACGGACCCCGCGCGGTTGGCGGCCCAACTGGAGTTCGATCGCGGCGAGGTCCTGCTCGGAAGCGGGACCGCCGTCGGTGTGCCCCGGAACGGGCTGATCTGCGGAAGTCATGACCAGCCCAGCATAGTTGCAACAAGGAACCTCCTTACCCGTTGTCCACAGGCGGGAAGGGCCTCAAGCCCCGAGTCTCAGAGACCGTCGTCGGGGCCGGGGCTGTCAGCCTCCTCCACCGAGCGCCACAGCTGGGTGAACCACGGCTCGGTGGGTTCGGCGGGGTCAGCCTCCGCCTCGGCCTCGGTCTCGGGCCGGATGACGATGTAGGCGGTCTCATCGGGGTACTGGTAGTGCAGCCGGGCCCTGGCCTCGCGCTCCACGTACTCCTCGTCGTTCAGCTCCTCCTCGCGCTCCTGCAGGTAGGCGACGTTCTCCTCCATGCGGGCGCGCTCGTCCTGGAGCTGGGCGATCTGGGCCTGCTGCATCACGTACTCGCGCAGCGGATAGGCCAGGCTCAGCGCGACCGCGCACACCACCAGCGCGAGAATCGCCGCCCGGCTGGTGAGCATGGGCCGCACCCTGGAGGTGCGGCCCACACCGGAGTCCTTCTTGCCCGCCTTCACGCCCGCCTTGGCGGTACCTTGACCGGCACCGCCCCGGGCAGCGGCCTTCACAGACCTGTCGGCTTTGGTCGCCTTCTTGGCCTTTGTGGGCTGCTGCTTGGTTTCGCGGGACACTGGGGCAGACTAGCCGCGCTTGGCGAACCTCGGGAAGGCCGACACGCCCGCGTACACGGCCGCGTCGTCGAGCTCCTCCTCGATGCGCAGCAGCTGGTTGTACTTGGCGACCCGCTCACTGCGCGCCGGGGCACCGGTCTTGATCTGCCCGGCGTTGGTGGCCACCGCGATGTCGGCGATGGTCGTGTCCTCGGTCTCGCCGGAGCGGTGGCTGATCATCGCCGTGTAACCGCTGCGCTGGGCGAGGGAGACCGCGTCCAGCGTCTCGGTGAGGGTGCCGATCTGGTTGACCTTCACCAGCAGCGAGTTGGCGGTGTCGGCGAGGATGCCGCGCTGGAGCCGCTCGGGGTTGGTGACGAACAGGTCGTCACCGACCAGCTGGACCCTGTCGCCGAGCTGCTCGGTGAGCTTCTTCCAGCCGTCCCAGTCCTCCTCGTCGAGGGGGTCCTCGATGGAGACCAGCGGGTAGGCGTCGACGAGCTCCGCGTAGTAGGAGGCCATCTCCTCGGCGGTGCGGGTCTTGCCCTCGAAGGTGTACACACCGTCGGCGAACAGCTCGCTGGCGGCCACGTCCAGGGCCAGGGCAATGTCGGTGCCGACCTGGTAACCGGCCTTCTCGATCGCCTCGACGATCAGGTCCAGGGCGGCGCGGTTGCTGTCCAGGTTGGGGGCGAAACCGCCCTCGTCGCCGACGCCGGTGCCCAGGCCGTGCGACTTCAGCACGGACTTCAGGGAGTGGTAGACCTCGGTGCCCCAGCGGACGGCCTCGGAGAAGGTCGGGGCGCCGACGGGCGCGACCATGAACTCCTGGATGTCGACGTTGCTGTCGGCGTGCGCGCCGCCGTTGAGGATGTTCATCATCGGCACGGGCAGGACGTGCGCGTTGGGGCCGCCGATGTAGCGGAACAGCGGCAGGCCGGCCTCCTCGGCGGCGGCCTTGGCCACGGCCAGGGAGGTGCCCAGGATGGCGTTGGCGCCGATCCGGGACTTGTCCGGGGTCCCGTCCAGGTCGATGAGCGCGCGGTCGATGATGCGCTGCTCGTCGGGGGTGTGACCGAGGAGCTCGTCCGCGATCTCGTCGTTGACCGCGGTGACGGCCTTGGTCACGCCCTTGCCGCCGTAGCGCTCGCCGCCGTCGCGCAGCTCGACCGCCTCGAACTGGCCGGTGGAGGCACCGCTGGGAACACCAGCGCGGGTGATGGTCCCGTCGTCGAGCAGAACCTCGACCTCGACTGTCGGGTTGCCCCGGGAATCAAGGATCTCCCGCGCCTGTACTGACTCGATGGACGCCACGATCTCTCCGTCTCTTAGGTGTCTGGGCCCACACTTTCCGGGCCCGGACACGAGACTAGCGACACCGGCCCCGCCGGGGGGAGCCCACCCTCCCAGATTGGTCTAGTCCATACCGGACGTTCCGGCCCTCAGCGCCGCCAGGGCGATCTCCACGGCGGCCTCGCGGTGGGCCGCGGCATCGCCGGGCGGGAGTACGACCGCGATGTCCTGGATTCCGCCGAGGGCGACCACGGCGCCCATGCGCGCCGGGGTTCCCGGGTTTTCCCCGACCAGGGCGGCGTCGAGCCGACTGCGCCAGTCCATGAGCAGCTCGACCAGACCGGCCTCGGCCAGCGACCCCAGGTCGTTGAGCAGGGCGTGCATGAGCGTGCCGTGGCGCACACACAGGTCGAAGTAGGCGCCCAGGAGTTCGCGGGGCTCGTCGACCGGGCCGTCGAAGCGCCGGACCATCTCCTGCGCGTCCTGGCGCAGCGGGTCGACCAGTGCGCGGAGCAGGTCGCCCTTGGACGGGAAGTGGTAGTAGAGCGCGGCCTTGGTGATGTCCAGGCGTTCGGCGATCTCCCGCAGGCTCGTCTTCTCGTAGCCCTTCTGCCCGAAGAGGTCCAGGGCCACCGCCCTGATCTCGGCCTTCGTGTCGCTCTGCGCCCTGGGCACCCGTGCCGCTCCCGTCTGTCACCGCTCTCGCCACTGCTGCGGTGAGCCTATCCCAGACTTTCCGACCGGTAAGTTACTTGACGCCCGGTAAGTAACTTTTTACTGTGGAAGGCCCACGACACAAGGAGCTCTGACGGCCCCATGACCGCCGTTCGAACCGTCCTCGTCTCCGGCGCCAGCATCGCCGGGCCCGCCCTCGCCCACTGGCTGCACCGGTACGGCATCCGGGCCACCGTCGTCGAGAAGGCCCCCGCGCCACGGATGGGCGGCCACGCCATCGACATCCGCGGCGCCGCCGTGGACGTCGCCGAACGCATGGGCGCACTGGACGCCGTCCGCGCCCACCTCACCGAGACCAGTCGGACCTGCTTCGTGCGGGCCGATGGCCGCGTCCGCTCCGACATCGGCGCCGCCGTGGACACTGACCACGACCGCTCGCTGGAGATCGTGCGCGGCGACCTCACCCGGATCCTGCACGAACCCACCACCGCCTACACCGAGTACCTCTACGAGGACTCCATCAGCGGGCTGGCGGAGACCCCCGACGGGGTGCAGGTGACTTTCCAACGCGCCGAACCGCGCGTGTTCGACCTGATTGTGGGCGCGGACGGGCTGCACTCCAACACCAGGCGGCTAGCCTTCGGCCCCGAGGACACCTACGGTCGCTACCTGGGTGCCCTGTTCAGCATCTTCACCGTTCCCAACCACCTCGGCCTGGACCGTGAGGCACGCCTGTACAACGAGCCCGGCAAGGGCGCCGGGATGATTCACTCCCCGCGCTTCGACGGCGCCAAGGCGTTCTTCCTCGTCCACGAGCGCGAGCTGAACGGGATCGACCGGGCCCCGGAGGAGGAGCAGAAGGCGTTCCTGCGCGAACGTTTCACCGGGGCGGGCTGGGAGTGCGAGCGGATCCTGGCGGGGATGGCCCACCCCCCGGACTTCTACTTCGACTCGGTGAAACAGATCCACATGGACCGCTGGTCGCGGGGGCGGGTCACCCTGCTCGGGGACGCCGGGTACTGCCCCTCCCCCATGTCCGGCCAGGGCACCACCCTGGCCTTGGTCGGCGCGTACGTCCTGGCCCAGGAGCTGTCCCGGCACGAGGACCTCACCCCTGCGCTCGAAGCCTATGAAGGGGGGATGCGCCCCTATGTCAAGGCCAATCAGGACATCGCCGACACGGGGATGGGCTTCCTCGCGCCGCGTACCCGACTGGGGCTCGCCACCCGCGACACCCTGCTGCGGTTCAGCGGGCTCCTGGCCCGGCTGTCGGGCCTGGACCAGCGGGTAGCCAGAGCGGCCGAGGGGTTCGATCTGGACGCTCCGCCGCCGAACCGGGTTCAGGTGGACGTGAAATGAGCTGAAGTGAGCACTAAGTCCGATTAGTACCGGTTAAACCAAACCGCCCGGAAGTGGCCGCCCCGCTTGCCCGCCCCGCACCCGTGTCTATAGTTCCTATGCGGGCTATGTCCCCCTCCCGCCCTGACGGCAAGGCCCCGGCGCGAACGGTAGAGGACAAGCATGGCCAATCCGCCCACCGAAACCGCGGACGGGGCGCTGCCCCCGGTACGGCAAAGACGCGCGGAGCTGGTGCTGCTCCTCGCCGCGATCGGGGTGACCTTCGCGGCCCTGCTCCTCGCCTCGCTCTCGGTGACCGGCGAGATCGACTCCCGGGTGATGGTCTACGGGCTCGCGCTCGGGGCCGGGGCGCTCGGCCTGCACGTCCTGCTGCGGTTCGTGGCGCCCTACGCCGATCCCGTACTGCTCCCGGTGGCCACGTCGCTGTCCGGTGTCGGGGTCACCATGATCTGGGCGCTGCAGATGACCCGCAACTTCGCCCCCGGCCACGGCGAGGCCGACCGGCAGCTGCTGTGGGCCCTGATCGGTATGGGCCTGTGCGCGGGCGCGGTGTTCTTCATCCGGCAGCCGCGCCGCCTGACCATGTACACGTACCTGATCGCGCTGGTCGCGCTCGTCCTGCTGCTGCTCCCGCTCTCACCGTTCGGCCACGAGGTGCTCGGCGCGCGCCGGTGGATCATGATCGGCCCCTTCACCATGCAGCCCTCGGAGTTCGCGAAGGTGCTGCTGGTGATCTTCCTGGCCTCCTACCTGGGGCGCCAGCGCGACGTGATGGCGCTGGTGACGCGGACCTTCAAGATCGGCCCGGTGAAGGTGTTCAGCGCGCCGCGGGCCCGCGACCTCGCGCCGATGGCCGTGGGCTGGGGCGTGGCGATCCTGCTGCTGGTGGGCACCCGGGACCTGGGGACCTCGCTGCTGCTGTTCGGCACGTTCCTGGCGGTGCTGTACGCGGCCACCGCCCGCAAGTCCTGGGTGCTGATCGGCCTGGTGGCCTTCTCCGCCGGGGCGTACGCGGCGTACCTGCTGTTCGGGCACGTGCAGAACCGGGTGCGGATCTGGCTGAACGCCTTCGACGAGGAGGTCTACCACAGCGAGGGCGGCAGCTTCCAGGTGGTGGAGGGCATGATCGCCCTGGCCTACGGCGGGATACTGGGGACCGGTTTCCACGGCGGCGAGGCACAGAACATCTTCGCCGCGGACAGCGACCTGATCCTGGTGTCGATCGGCGAGAAGCTGGGGCTGACCGGGCTGCTGGCGGTGCTGCTGTTGCTGTTCCTGTTCGCCCAGCGCGCCCTGCGGATCGCCCTGGCCTGCAAGGACGTGTTCCTCAAGCTGACGGCGTTCGGCTACGGGTTCCTCATCGCGTTCGACGTGTTCATCGTGCTGGGCGGCCTCACCCTGATCATCCCGCTCACCGGTATGACCACCCCGTTCCTGTCGGCGGGCGGGTCCGCGCTGATGGCCAACTGGCTGGTCGTGGGCCTGCTGCTGACCATCAGCGAGACAGCCCGCCGCCCTCAGGAGACGTTCAGCTCGGGAATGGCGCCCGGGGACCCCTCCACCGAGGTGATCAACGTGCGCGACCTGCCCCACGGCGTCCGGGACCGCCGCTGAACTCCCCGCGCCCCTAGATCGTCGATGGTGCTCCTGGAACTCCTGAGCCCATGCCGAGGGGCCTCTCCCCCGCAGGCCGAAACCCGACCGGTGGCCTGTCCTGTGCTTCCGAAACCCTCTCATCCCCGGTGATCTTGCTCCTGGTAGCAAGATCATCTTCGGGGAGGGGACCGGAACCCTCTCGGTTTCCCTCCCCTGCGGCCTCACATCCGGGCCCTCAGCACGTCGACCTCACAGCCCGGCGCGAACGGGTCGAAGCCGTGCTCGCTCAGCCAGCGGACGATCAGCAGGCTCCGTAGCGACCACCACCCGTGGATCGCGTCGAGGTCGATGTCGGTGCCGTAACCGGTGAGGAGGTCGTCGAGGCGGTCCTCGTGTCCGAGCGTGAAGGTGGCGAGGTCGTACAGGGGGTCGCCCCGGCCCGCCTCGGACCAGTCGATGATGCCCGTGACCTCGTCGCCTTCGAGGAAGACGTGCGCGATCTGCAGGTCGCCGTGCGTGAACGCGGGGGTCCACGGCCGGAGTGCGGCCTCGGCGACCCGGCGGTTGCGGGTGACCAGGTCAGCGGGTAGGAGGCCGCTGCGCACGAGCGCCTCGCACTCCTTGTCGAGTTCCGCTGCCAGCGCCGTGGTGTTCCGGCCCGCCTGCCCGGTCCGGGGCGGTAGCGGCGCTTCGTGCAGCTTCCGGATGGCGGCGCCCGCCGCGGCCCACGCCGTCGGCGACCCGGTCGACGTCCCGCCGAGGCTCCCGAGCGTCGTCCCCGCAACCGCGGAGATGGCGAGCACGGGCGGCTTGCGCCACAGGACCTGCGGGGTCGGGACCGGCGCGAGGGAGATCGCCTCGACCTCGGCATCGATGCGCGCCTGGTCGGTGTCCACCTTCAGAAACACGTCGCCGACGCGCAGGGTCGCGCGCTCGGAATGGGCGACGACGACCTCGATCTCGTCCACTGGCTCGTGCAAGGGCTCGTCCATGGGCGCCCAGTATTCCGGGGAGGATCGCCCATGTCACCGGGTTTACCGCGTGCGATGGCGCGGCTGAGCGCGCCTCGGAACCCAACGGCCCGCGGCGTCACCCGCTCACTCGCCGGTCTTCGACCAGTACCCCCGCCACTCCTGCTCGCTCAGCTCACGGGGCTCGTGGCCGTCCGCGCGGGCGGCCTCCTCTGCGGCACGCACCCGACCGTCAAAGCGGCGGGCGGCCAGGCGGAGATCGGTTTCGGGGTCGCGACCCTGGTCGCGTTCGGCGGCGATGGCGGCGAACAGCTCTCCGCCCTCGGCGCCGTCGTCGCCCACGAGATCAGCCGGGAAGCCGTTGCGGACCGCGCGCTTTTGCAGCTCGTAGGCGAGCAGCACGGCGGGCTGGGCGAAGGGCACCCCGTCGAGTACGGAAGTCTCCCCACTCCCCCCGTTGGCCTTGGCCTTCTCCGCGCGCTCGGCCGCCTTGATGGCCTCCCAGTTCGACCACACCTCGTCGGTCCCGGACACGTTCACACCGCCGAAGACGTGCGGGTGGCGGCGGGTCATCTTGTCGATGATGGCGTCGGCGACGTCGTCCACGGTGAAGCGGGCCGGGTCGCCCTCGGGGCGCTCAGTACCGATCGCGGCGTGGAAGACCACCTGCAGCAGGACGTCGCCGAGCTCCTCGCGCAGCTGCGGGTAGTCGCCGTCCTCGATGGTCTCCAGGGTCTCGTAGGACTCCTGGATCAGGTACTTGGCCAGGGACTCGTGGGTCTGCGAACTGTCCCAGGGGCACTCCCGGCGCAGGGTCTCCATCACCTCGACCAGCCGCAGCACCCGGTGGCCGGGCACCGGCCGGTCGGACGCCGAGGGGTCGGGCGCCGGGGGGTTCGGGGTTTCACTCATGCTCGATCCTCGCTCACGTGCTGGTCGGAGGGCAGCCAACCGCCCTCGCGCAGGGCCTCCATCACCAGGGCCACCGACTCGGCCGGGTCCGTGCCCACGGTGTCCACCACCAGGTCGGCGTCGGTCGGCTCCTCGTAGGGGTCGGAGATACCCGTGAACTCCGGGATCTCCCCCGCCCGCGCCTTGGCGTACAGGCCCTTGCGGTCGCGGGCCTCGCACTCCTCCAGCGGCGTGGCCACGTGCACCAGGAAGAAGTCGCCGAACTCCTCCACCATGGCGCGGAACTCGGCCCGGCCCGCCGCGTAGGGCGCGATCGGCGCGCACACGGCCACCCCGCCGTGCCGGGTGATCTCCGAGGCCACGTAGCCGATACGGCGGATGTTGAGCTCGCGGTCCTCCCGGGAGAACGTCAGCCCCTTGGAGAGCATGCGGCGCACCAGGTCGCCGTCGAGCAGGGTGACCGTGCGCCCGGATCTACGGATGCCGTCGCACACCCCCCGGGCGATGGTGGACTTGCCCGAACCGGACAGCCCGGTGAACAGCAGCGTGAGACCGCGCTCGGTGCGCGCCGGGCGCAGCCGGGCCAGTTCGGCGCCGACCCGGGCCGGGGTGAACCAGGACGGCAGTTCGCGGCCGTGCGCGAGCTCCGCCTCAACCTCGTCGTCGGTGAGCTCCGCGCGGACCTCGCGCGGGTCCACGTGGGAGTAGGGCTTCCAGAGCGCCTCCCCCGAGTCGTACTTCCAGGGTTCGGGGTCAAGGACGGTCAGCGGCGGCTTGAACGCCATCACCCGCTCGGTCTCGGGCCCCCGCCCGCCAGCCTCGACCAGCAGGTGGGTGGCGCCGTAGGCGGCGGCGACGTGCCCGGCCAGGGCGGCGTCGTGTTCGGTCCAGGCCCCGCCCAGCGGTCCCGCGGAGCGCGCCTCAGACCGGGGCAGGGTGACCACCGCGAAGGAGCTCCGCGGCGGCAGCAGCGGTTCGGCGGCCAACACGGCGGCGGCCAAGCCCTCGTCGTGCAGGCCGGTGTCGAGGATCACCAGGACCTCGGCGCGTTCGCCACCGCGGCCCAGCGCCTCGGCTTCGGCGCGGATCTGGTGCAGGGCCCGGTGGTGCAGGGGGCGGTCGGTGACCACGGCCAGCAGTGACTGGTCCGAGGAGGGTTCGAGCTCGCGCTGGGCGCGCACCTCGGCGGGGGTGGGGCGCAGCTCCCGCAGCACCCCGTACGTGGGCGGGCGCAGCAGCGTGACGTCACCGGCCAGGTGGTGCCGAACCCCGGTGCCCTCGGCAGAGGACCCCCCGTCAGAGGACTCCCAGTGCTCGCGCACCGCCAGCTCAGCGAGCGGGGCACCCTCCAGGTCGGTGAGGGTGAGCCGCTCCTGACCCACCAGCTCCTCCGGCACCTCCAGGGTGACCGGAACCGGCCAGGGGCGACCGTCCGGCAGACGGCCCCCGCGCGCCACCGACTCCGCTTCCTCACGGGTCATGAACCCCGCCAGCGGGTAGGCGCCGCTGAGGATGAGTTCCAGGTGGGCAAGCCCGTCCGGACCTGGGGCGAAGACCGGTGTGTCCGGTCGGCCGGTGTCCCCGACCGACCCGTTCCCCTGCCTGTGGGCTCTCACCACGCGTTTCCTCTCCTCGGACTGTTCACTGGAGCTCTACCAAGAAACGCGTCTAGCGTATGCCCGAACGGGTCCCCCACCCCGCGCTGCGCCTCCTGATTCGGAATAGCGCCAGCTCAGAGCGGGTTCTCATGAACGTGACCCGCCCTGTTCCCCCGGGGTCGGGGCCCGGGCGACCCAGCAGCGAACCCGAACCGCCGACCCCCGAACCCGGCCCGCGCGTGACGGGGGGACTGGATAAGCTGAGGGGAGCCGGGTGGCCACGCCCATCCAGACACGGCCGCCCACACCGACACCGCTCACGTACGGACCGTCCCCAGCGACCCGCGGGACGGCGGCACCCGTGCCCGCCGCACGCACGCGGGTGTCGGAGTCAGGGCAGGCCGCGGAGGGGATCGCGGCCACAACGGCCTTCGCCACCGCACAGACCCGCAGGACGCGACGCCTGATCCGGACCACTTCCATCACTGGTGCTATGAGCCTCATTGGACTTCTCGCCGACGTCTCCACGGACCCGGCACTGCACAGCGCGATCGAGACCGCCCGAAGCGGCCGCGATCCCCATCTCGACCTCGTCGCCCCGGCGGCGCTGCGACCCTTCATGGTGGGGGCGCTGGCCGCCGACGCCCCCGTGGGCGCGCACCGGCCGGTCCTCGCCGTCACCGCCACCGAGCGGGAGGCCGCGGACCTGACCGACGCGCTCGGCTCACTGCTGCCCGAGGACTCGGTCGCACTCTTCCCCGCCTGGGAGACGCTTCCGCACGAACGCCTCTCCCCGCGCTCGGACACCGTCGGCCAGCGTCTGGCGGTGCTGCGCAGACTGGCGCACCCGGACCCCGCCGACCCGCTCACCACCCCTCTGCGCGTGGTGGTGGCCCCGGTCCGCAGCGTCCTGCAACCGCTGGTCGCCGGGCTCGGAGACCTGGAGCCGGTGCGGATCCGCCCCGGTGACGAGGTAGAGCTGGAGTCGGTGGTCAGCGCCCTGACCAACACCGGCTACGCCCGCGTGGACCTGGTGGAGAAGCGCGGCGACATGGCCGTGCGTGGCGGCATCCTGGACGTCTTCCCACCCACCGAGGAGCACCCGCTCCGGTTGGAGTTCTGGGGCGACACCGTCGAGGACATCCGTTACTTCCAGGTCGCCGACCAGCGCTCTATCTCCCCCACCGAGGGCGGCGAGGGCGCCGACGCGCGCACCAGCGCCGCTTCGGGGCTGTTCGCCCCGCCGTGCCGGGAGCTGCTGCTCACCGAGCCCGTGCGCGAGCGCGCCCGGGCCCTGGCCGACGAGCACCCCTCGCTGGCCGAGGTGCTCAACAAGATCGCCGACGGCGTGTCCGTGGAGGGCATGGAGGCGTTCGCCCCGGTGCTCGCCGAGAACATGGAGCCGTTCCTCAACTACCTGCCCTCGAACGCCATGGTGCTGGGCTGCGATCCCGAGCGCATCCGCACCCGCGCCGTGGAGCTGGAGGCCACCAGCGCCGAGTTCCTGGACGCGTCCTGGATCAACGCCGCCTCGGGCGGTGAGGCCCCCATCGACCTGGGCGAGTCCGCCTACATGTCCATCGCCGAGCTGCGGACGATCGCCACCGACCTGGGCCTGCCCTGGTGGGGGCTGACCCCGTTCAGCGCCGGTGAGGGCGCCGCGGACAAGGCCGCGGGCGAGGAGGACGACGCCATCGTGGTGGGCGCGGTGCCCGCCGACTCCTACCGCGGTGACACCGAGCGCGCCCTGGCCGACGTCAAGGGCTGGCTGCACGACAACTGGAGCGTCGTGCTGGTCACCCAGGGGCACGGGCCCGCCGAGCGCCTGGTGGCGATGCTCAAGGACGCCGGGCTGGGCGCCACACTCAGCGCCGACCTCGCCGAACCGCCCAAGGAGGCGATCGCGACCGTCACCACCGGGCTGGTCGACCACGGCTTCCTGCTGCGGTCGGTGCGGACGGTGGTACTCACCGAGACCGACCTGGTCGGGCAGAAGTCCTCCACCCGGGACATGCGCCGCATGCCCAGCCGCCGTAAGGGCACGGTCGACCCGCTCCAGCTCAAGCCGGGCGACTACGTCGTGCACGAACAGCACGGCGTGGGCCGCTACCTGGAGATGGTCAGCCGCCAGATCCACGGCGCCACCCGCGAGTACCTGCTCATCGAGTACGCGCCGTCCAAGCGCGGCCAGCCCGGCGACCGCCTGTTCGTGCCCACCGAGCAGCTCAGCGAGGTCACCCGGTACGTGGGCGGCGAGGCGCCGACGCTGTCCAAGATGGGCGGCGCCGAGTGGAGCAAGGCCAAGAGCCGGGCCCGCAAGGTCGTCCGCGAGATCGCCGGCGACCTGATCCGCCTGTACTCGGCGCGCCAGGCCTCCCCGGGGCACGCCTTCGGCGCGGACACCCCCTGGCAGCACGAGCTGGAGGACGCCTTCCCGTACGTGGAGACGCCCGACCAGCTGGCCGCCATCGACGAGGTCAAGAAGGACATGTCCAAGTCGGTCCCGATGGACCGACTGATCTGCGGCGACGTGGGTTACGGCAAGACCGAGGTGGCGGTGCGCGCCGCGTTCAAGGCGGTGCAGGACGGCAAGCAGGTGGCGCTGCTCGTGCCCACCACCCTGCTGGTCCAGCAGCACCTGTCCACCTTCTCCGAGCGCTACGCGTCCTTCCCGGTCACGGTCAAGCCGATGTCGCGGTTCCAGACCGACGGCGAGGTCGAGGTGACCCGCGAAGGGCTGCGCAGCGGCGAGGTCGACGTGGTCATCGGCACGCACCGGCTGCTGTCGCAGGAGACCCGGTTCAAGGACCTGGGCCTGGTCATCATCGATGAGGAGCAGCGCTTCGGTGTCGAGCACAAGGAGTCACTGAAGCGGCTGCGCACCCAGGTGGACGTGCTGGCGATGTCGGCCACGCCCATCCCGCGCACCCTGGAGATGGGTCTGACGGGCATCCGCGAGATGACCACCATCCTCACCCCGCCGGAGGAGCGCCACCCGGTGCTCACCTTCGTGGGGCCCTACGAGGACAAGCAGATCACCGCGGCGATCCGGCGCGAGCTGATGCGCGAGGGACAGGTGTTCTTCGTGCACAACCGGGTGGCTTCCATCGACAAGGTGGCCGCCACCATCAAGCGCCTGGTCCCCGAGGCCCGAGTGGCGTACGCGCACGGCCAGATGAACGAGCAGCAGCTCGAGAAGGTCATGGTCGACTTCTGGGAGAAGAACTTCGACGTGCTGGTCTCCACGACCATCGTCGAGTCCGGCCTGGACGTGCCCAACGCCAACACGCTGATCATCGACCGCGCCGACACCTACGGGCTGTCCCAGCTGCACCAGCTGCGCGGCCGGGTGGGCCGTGGCCGCGACCGCGCCTACGCGTACTTCCTGTACCCGCCGGAGCGGCCGCTGACCGAGACCGCCTACGAACGCCTGGCGACGGTGGCCCAGCACACCGAGACCGGCGCGGGCATGTACGTGGCCATGAAGGACCTGGAGATCCGCGGCGCGGGCAACATCCTGGGCGCGGAGCAGTCCGGGACCATCGCTGGTGTGGGCTTCGACCTGTACGTGCGCATGGTCGGCGAGGCCGTGGCCGAGCTCAAGGGCGACCCGGAGGCGGTCGCGGAGGTCGAGACCAAGGTCGAGCTGCCGATCAACGCGCACATCCCGCACGACTACGTGCCGGGCGAGCGGCTGCGGTTGCAGTCCTACAAGCGGATCGCCAGCGTCACCAGCGAGGCGGACATCCTGGCCGCCTACGAGGAGCTCACCGACCGCTACGGCGCCCCGCCGCAGCCGGTGGACAACCTCATGGCGGTGGCCCGCTTCCGGGTCCTGGCCAAGTCCGCGGGGCTGGCCGACGTGGTCATGCAGGGCAACCAGATCCGATTCTCACCGGTGGAGCTGCGCGAGTCCCAGGAGCTGCGGCTGCGGCGGATGTACCCCAAGTCCATCCGCAAGGAGGCCGCCAAGACCCTCCTGGTACCGGTCCCCAAGGCGGGTGGGATGGGCGGCAAGCCGCTGCGCGACCTGGACCTGCTCAAGTGGTGCACGGACCTGGTGAACAACATCTTCGAACCGGACAAGCGCAAGGTTCAGCCGAAGGGCGAGTAGGCGGGCAGGGAACGTACGGAGGGCACGGTCTCACGGCCGTGCCCTCCGGCGTCTGTCACACCTCGGTCGCCTCCAGCAGCGCGCCCAGGTCCGCGCGAACCCGTTCGTCCGTTCTGATGGTCGAGTCAGCTGCGCTGGTCGATCTCGTCCGGGGAGGCCTCGTAGGTGATGCCGTACATCTCCTCCTCGGACTCCTCGTCCGTCCTCCCCCGGCGCCACCAGCCGCCCTCGGCGCGTTTGGCCGCGCGACGCTGCTCCCGCAGTTCACGGCGGGCCTCCTTACGGGCCTCGCGCTCGGTCGCGCGGTCCCGCCTGCGCGCCTCACGGGCACGCCGCACCCGGGCACGGCGTTCGACGATGTCCTGCTCCGGTGTCGGCTCCGCGGTTCCCTCGGCGAGCCCGTCGGCGGTCTCCTCCTCGCGGGGGCGCAGCGCCGTGACCGTGGCCAGGCCCTTGCCCACCGGGACGTCGTCGGGCAGCTCCACCACCGGCAGCGCGGGTTCGGGGCGCTTGCGCTCCTTGGCCTCCCTGGCCTCCTCCCGCTGGACGGCCACCTCCCGGGTCAGCTTGCGCGTGTACCACCAGTTCGCGATCCACGCCGCCACCGCCGCGGCCACACCCACCTCCAGAGCGGCCACCAGGCCGACCTGCCAGGCGGAGGGCCCCACCTCGCTCAGCCGCTGCGCCCCCAGCGATCCGCCCGCGGTCCCGGCCAGGGCCGCGCACAGCATCCCCGTGGTCACCCCGCACACGAACCCCCACAACGGCGCGGCCTCGCTCACGACGTCCGGCGCACTGCGCTGGGTCAGCACCCCGCCGATCGCACCCGCCACGAACGGCACCACTAGCGCCACCAGGGACAGCACCGGGGCGGCGCCGTTGGCGGGCAGCGCCGCCAGCATCGGCATCGCGGGCAGCGCCCCCACCGAAACCCCGGTCGGCGCGACCACCGTCGCCTCGCCCATCGCGAAACCCGGACCGAGCGCGTAACAGACCGCGAAGACCACCGCGTTCGGCAGGTACGCCAGCTGCACGATCAGCAGGAGCGCCCCGCCGACCACCCCCGGCGCGAGCGAGCGCGTGATCTCCACCGCCTCGGGCAGGTTGATGGCCAACGCCACCAGGAAGAGGAGGAGTCCGCCGACCAGCAGGGCGCCCGTGGACGCGAGCATGCCGACCAGCAGCGACCTCGACCGCGCGGGCATGAGGTCGAGCAGGTCGCCGGTGGCCACGCCCTTGTCCTTCATGAGCTGGCGGAGCACGCCCAGCCCCCCGGCGAGGAACGCGATCACGAAACCCATCAGGAGCGCGCGCGGCATGCTCGGAACGACCTCGTCGGTCTGCGCCAACAGCGCGAGCGTGCCCGCCACCGCCGCGTAGGGACCGGCGATCGCCAACGCCGCCCGGTACACGTGCCGCAACCGCCCGATCTCGCAGCTGCGCGCCAGCCAGCGCCCGAATCGGTACAGCAGCATCCCGGGCAGCAGCACCAGGCCCATGGGCAGCAAGCTCATCTGCCCTTCGGCGAGAGTGAAGGAGACGTGGTGACCCACCAGCCAGGCCAGGACGGCACCGCGCAGGAGGTCGACGATGTCCTCGCTGAAGGTGTCGTGCGGGGCCGCGACCCAGCCGACCATGGTGAGGGTGACGATCACCGCCAGCCCGATACCGGCGGCGGAGGCGGCGGCGATCCCGCCCGTGGAGTAGATCGGGCGGACGGGCGCCTCCCGCGCGGATGCGGCAGACACGCCCCCGGAACCGGCGTCAGTGGTGGTCTTGGACCGCTTCGACTGCCGGCCTCGGTCGGGGGGAGATCCTGGCGTACTCACCCGACTTATGGTGCCAGGGGCCGGAATGCTCCGTGGTATCCCGGCCGCGCGTGTCGTGTCCGCATCGCCGCTGTGGAACGGGGAACAAACGAGATACGTCGTAACATGTGGACCCGGTCACCCCCGTACGAAGGACGCCTGATGGCAGAGCCCGACCCCGACCGCCGCTACCGGCTCTCTGACACCGAACGCGACGAAGCGCTCGGGAACCTGCGGGTGGCGTTCGAAGAGGGGCGGTTGGACACCGAGGAGCACGAGCGGCGCATGGACGCAGCGCTCCGAGCGGTCAACAACACCGACCTGCTCCCGCTCTTCGAGGACCTGCCGCGCAGGCTGGTCCCCAGCGCCGTCACCGGACCCGAACCGGTCGGCCCCGCGCCCGCCGTCCCCGAGACCCGCGGAGGCGAGGGTTCGAGGGCCGCCGAAGCCAGGACGGCCTCGGGTGAGGTGGACTGGCGTGAGGAGTACCGGCGTGACGTGACCCGGGGCGAGCGCGGCAACGGGGCGAACATCGCCGGGCTCGCCGGGTGGGGCGGGTTCCTCCTACTGATCTGGGGCACGCCCGCCTTCATGAGCGGCAGCGTCTCCGCCATCACGGTCTTCCTCGGGTTCTTCTGCCTGCTGGTGCTCGGGCCGCTCGCCGGGCAGCTGATCGCCCAGCGCAACCGGCGGCTGCGCGACAACCCGCCCGGGCAGCTCGGCGGCAGCTGAAGCGTGCGGCGATCGACCGACTCACCCGAAAAGCGGCCCACGCAGAAACGGCTCCGCCCCACCGACCGGGAACCCGGTGGCGGGGCGGAGCCGTTCTGAACGAAAGCCCTGCGGGGCGCAGTCCCTCTAGAAGCTGTCTCTAGAAGAGGTCGCGCACCAGCTGAGCGGTCTCGCTCGGGGTCTTGCCGACCTTGACGCCAACGGCCTCGAGGGCCTCCTTCTTGGCGGCGGCCGTGCCGGAGGAACCGGAGACGATGGCGCCGGCGTGGCCCATCGTCTTGCCCTCCGGGGCGGTGAAGCCCGCGACGTAGCCGACGACCGGCTTGGTCACGTTGGCCTTGATGAAGTCAGCGGCGCGCTCCTCGGCGTCGCCACCGATCTCACCGATCATCACGATCACGTCGGTGTCCGGGTCGGCCTCGAAGGCCGCCAGGGCGTCGATGTGCGTGGTGCCGATGATCGGGTCGCCACCGATGCCGACGGCGGACGAGAAGCCGATGTCGCGCAGCTCGTACATCATCTGGTAGGTGAGCGTGCCCGACTTCGAGACCAGACCGATGCGGCCCGGCTTGGCGATGTCGGCCGGGATGATGCCGGCGTTGGACTGGCCCGGGGTGATGAGACCGGGGCAGTTCGGGCCGACGATCCGGGTCTTGTTGCCCTTGGAACCGGCGTAGGCCCAGAAGGCGGCGGTGTCGTGGACCGGGATGCCCTCGGTAATCACGACGGCCAGACCGATCTCGGCGTCGATCGCCTCGATGACGGCGTCCTTCGAGAACTTCGGCGGAACGAAGATCACGGTGACGTCGGCGCCGGTGGCGGCCATGCCCTCGGCGACGGAGCCGAAGACGGGCACCTCGGTGCCGTCGAAGTCGACGCTCTGCCCGGCCTTGCGCGGGTTCACGCCACCAACGATGTTGGTGCCGGACGCGAGCATACGGCGGGTGTGCTTGGTGCCCTCAGAGCCGGTCATGCCCTGGACGAGCACCTTGCTGTCCTTGTTAAGGAAGATAGCCATGGTGTGTTCCGTCCCCTACTTCGCCGCGAGCTCGGCGGCCCGAGAGGCGGCGCCGTCCATCGTGTCGACTCGACTCACGGCCGGGTGGGCGCGCTCGTCGAGGATCTGGCGGCCCAGTTCGGCGTTGTTGCCGTCCAGGCGCACAACCAGCGGCTTGCTGACGTCGTCGCCGCGCTTCTCCAGAAGCTCCAGCGCCTGCACGATGCCGTTGGCAACCGCGTCGCAGGCGGTGATGCCACCGAAGACGTTGACGAACACGCTCTTGACGGCGGGGTCGCCCAGGATGATCTCCAGGCCGTTCGCCATCACCTCGGCGGAGGCACCGCCACCGATGTCGAGGAAGTTGGCGGGCTTGACGCCGCCGTGGTTCTCACCGGCGTAGGCGACCACGTCCAGGGTCGACATGACCAGACCGGCACCGTTACCGATGATGCCGACCTCGCCGTCGAGCTTGACGTAGTTGAGGCCCTTGGCCTTGGCGGCGACCTCGAGCGGGTCACCCTCCTCGGCGAAGGTCAGGCTCTCCAGGTCCTGGCGGAACTCGGCGTTCTCGTCCAGGGTCACCTTGCCGTCGAGGGCGACGACCCGGCCGTCCTTGGTCAGGATGAGCGGGTTCACCTCCGCGAGGGTGGCGTCCTTGCCGACGAAGGCGTCCCAGAGCTTGGTGATGATCTCCGTGGCACCCGCGGCGGCGGCCTCGGGCAGGTTGCCCGCCTTGGCGATCTGCGCGGCGACCTCGGTCGGAGCACCCTTCAGGGCGTCGATCGAGATCTTGGCGACGGCGTCGGGGTTGGTCTCGGCGACCTCCTCGATCTCCACGCCGCCCTCTTTGGAGCAGATGGAGAGGAAGTCACGGTTGGCGCGGTCGAGCAGGAAGGAGAAGTAGTACTCCTCGGCGATGTCACTCGCCTCTTCGACCAGGACACGGTGGACCGTGTGGCCCTTGATGTCCATGCCGAGGATCTGCTCGGCCTTGGCCTGGGCGTCCTCGGGGCCTTCGGCGACCTTGACGCCACCGGCCTTACCACGACCACCGGTCTTGACCTGGGCCTTCACGACGACGCGGGGCTTGCCCGCGGCGGCGAACTCATCAGCGATGGCACGGGCCTCAGAGGCCGTGCTCGCCACCTTCCCCTGGGGTACGGGAACCCCGTACTCTGCGAAGAGTTGCTTCGCCTGGTATTCGAACAGGTCCACGAGGGTCCGTCCTTGTAACTCGCTGGCTCAGTGTGTACCGGGGTGGCATGTCCGGATCGGCGGTGACTCACCTGATAGGTGTCACACGACGCATACCCCGGTGGGGCTGAGCCGCCTACAGAGATCGAGATCGCCGCGGCCTTGCCACCCGCGACATGCGCAAAGCTTAGTCGCCTGAGATCTGGCCGCCGGACACCAGGGTCGTGTTGGCCGTGTGTTCCCTGCCCCAAAAGCCGCTCATGCGGCGTTGGGCCGCGCACACGTGGGAAAATATGTGACCAGCGACACGGCGAATAACACCGATCCGGTGCCGTTCCAGCCCACTTCGGACTTCTGTCGAGGTGCGACGAACGTCACGATGTGGTCAGGCCGCGTGGGCGGGCCGGATGTTCTCGCTGACCCACTCGGCGATCTCCGCGGTCGGCGCCCCCGGGGTGAAGATCCGGGCCACGCCCATCGCCTCCAGCTCCGCGATGTCGGAGTCGGGGATGATGCCCCCGCCGAACACCCGGATGTCGGTGGCGTCGTTCTCGCGCAGCAGCTCCATGACCCGCCCGAACATGGTCATGTGGGCGCCCGAGAGCACCGACAGGCCGATGGCGTCGGCGTCCTCCTGGAGCGCAGCGGCAACGATCATCTCCGGGGTCTGGCGCAGACCGGTGTAGATAACCTCCACTCCGGCATCACGCAGGACCCGGGCGACGATCTTGACGCCCCGGTCGTGCCCGTCCAGTCCCGGCTTCGCGACGATGACGCGCGCGGCGGTCTCGGCCATGGCCTACCCCTTAACTACGTCCCCCGCGGATACCCGACGCCCCTTGTGAGGGCTTCACCGGACACCTCGGAGGGAGATGATGAACTCGAGTGAAGAGTAACGCAGCTCACTCAGGGATGCGGGGCACGGGGGCGGGTATCTTCCGAGCATGAACGACCACGTCACCGGATTCGAGCAGATCAGCACCGAAGACCTACGAGAACGCGCCGTGGAGCTGGCACGGCAGCGATGGGACGTACGTTTCTTCTGGCGCCTGCTGGGGCTGATCCCGGCGGCCGAGGCCGTCGCGGGCAACAGGGAGGCCAGCGAGGCCAGCGTCGCCCAGGCCTCAGGGTTCCTCTATGAGGCGCTCTCCTCCGAGAACGACCCCCACGTCCAGGAGGCGCTGCGCCCCGTCTACATCGAGTACCTCAGCGAGCACGGAAAGGATGCCGGGAGCGAAAGCACAGAGAGCAGGGGCGCGGCTGAGGGCGGGGAGGCTCCGGAAGGCAAGGACTGACCCCGGCGAAGTCCATGTCCGAAAACCGCCAGCACCGGGTCGCCCGCATCGGTGACCATGGTGATTGTGATGGACGACGAGCAGCGCTACCGCGCGGTACACAGCAGGGACTCCCGCTTCGACGGGGTCTTCTACACCGCCGTGCGCACCACCGGTATCTACTGTCGGCCCAGCTGTCCCGCGGTGACCCCGCGCCGGGAGAACGTGTGCTTCTACCGGACCGCGGCCGCCGCGCAGGAATCGGGGTTCCGCGCGTGTAAACGGTGCCGCCCGGACACCGTTCCCGGCTCACCCGAATGGAACGTGCGGGCCGACGTGGTCGGCCGAGCCATCCGGTTGATCCACGACGGAGCCGTCGACCGGGGCGGGGTGGGAGCGGTCGCCGACGCCCTCGGCTACAGCGAACGCCAGCTGAACCGCCTACTCTCGGCCGAGGTGGGCGCCGGCCCGCTGGCCCTGGCCAGGACCGAGCGGGCGCACACCGCCCGCATCCTGGTGGAGACCACGGACATGCCGATGGCCGACGCCGCCTTCGCCTCCGGGTTCGCGAGTGTGCGGCAGTTCAACGAGACCATGCGCGCGGTGTTCGACCGCTCGCCGTCACAGATGCGTGCGGCGGCGGGGCGGAGCGGATCGGTACCCGCTCCCCCGGGTGCGGTGGCGCTGCGCCTGCCCTACCGGGGGCGGATCGACCTGGCCGGGATGCTCTCCTTCCTCGGCGACCGCGCGGTCCCGGGGGTGGAGGAGTACACAGGTGGGGTGTACCGGCGGACGCTGCGGCTGCCGAACGGACCCGCTGTCGTGGAGCTCTCCGGGGTGGACGGGCACGTGCTGTGCCGGTTGTGGTTGTCCGAGCCGCGTGACCTGGCCAGCGCGGTGCGGCGCTGCCGGAGCCTGCTGGACCTGGACGCCGATCCGGAGGCCGTGGCCGAGGTGTTGGGGACGGACCCCGTACTCGGCCCCGTCCTCCAACAACGCCCCGGTGTTCGCGCCCCCGGGCACGTGGACCCGGCCGAACTCGCGACCCGAGCTGTCCTTGGACAACAGGTCTCCGTGCGGGCCGCGCGTACTCTGGCGGGACGCCTGGTGAGCCGGTTCGGGAAGCCGCTGGCCGTCCCGGACGGCGGGCTCACCCACACGTTCCCCTCTCCGCAGGCCCTGGCCGCCGCCGACCCGACTGAACTGTCCATCCCCGTCGCACGGGGGCGGGCGCTGATCAACGTGGCGGACGCGATCGCCTCAGGTCAGGTAGACCTGGGCCCGGGCTGCGACCGGGACGAAGCGGAGCAACGCCTGATGGAACTGCCCGGGATCGGCCCGTGGACCTCCGGATACGTACGGATGCGCGGACTCGGGGACCCGGACGTTTTTCTGCCCACTGACCTCGGGGTGCGCCAGGCTTTGGAGCATGCGGGGCTGAGGGCGACCCCGTCCGCAGCGGCCAGGAAGGCCAAGGAGTGGAGCCCCTGGCGCTCGTACGCCACCCACCTGCTGTGGGTCTCGCTCAACACAACGACAGCGCCGAGAGGGATCGAATGAACACCGAACAGGACGTACTTCCGCTGGACCTGCCCCAGGAGCCGGCTGCCCCGCCCCGGGAAACAGCGGTGCGCTTCCGCGAACCGCTTCCGGGCCCGACTTACTACACAACAATAAGTTCGCCGTTGGGCGAGCTGACGCTGCACGGCGACGGAGAGGCCCTGGGCGGGGTGCTGACCCCGCCCAAGGAGGGCGTCAGCAGGACGGTCCCGGAGAACTGGGTGACCGACGCGAAACCGTTCACGGAGGTGGAGCAGCAGCTGACCGCGTACTTCGCGGGGGAGCTCAAGGAGTTCGACCTTCCGTTGGCCCCGGCCGGGACCGCCTGGCAGCTGCGGGTGTGGCGGGCGCTGACCACCATCCCGTACGGGGAGACCGCCGGTTACGGCCAGCTCGCCGAAGAACTGGGTCGGCCGACGGCCTCCCGGGCGGTCGGCATGGCCAACGGGAGGAACCCGATCAGCATCATCGTCCCCTGCCACCGCGTCATCGGCGCCAACGGAAGCCTGACGGGTTACGCGGGCGGGCTGGAGCGCAAGCAGTACCTGCTGGGCCTGGAACAGAGCCAGACCATGGAACGCAGAGCCTAAAAGCGACACAGCCCCGAAAACCGGACAACCCACCCCTCCCCTTCCGTGATCTTGCTACCAGGAGCAAGTTGGGCGCCGAACTCGCTCCTGGTAGCAAGATCACGGAGAACCTGACGGAAGCCAACGAAGTACCCGCACACGGGTAAAACAACCCCCGCCATTCACATGTTCACAAACCCCAGCAACAAAAAAGGAGGAGGCCCGTTCCGAAGAACGAACCCCCTCCCCTCAAGAAAAACCGTGGCGGCG